>JANODS010001211.1:0-2867 GCA_031412835.1 Acidobacteriota bacterium
CGGCGTTATCGAAAACGGTTGCCCACTACCAATAGTGTTGCCAACAGGAGGAATGGAAAACTCTTGGATAACCCCGGCCGTCGTGATCTGGCCAATCTTTCCGACCGCCTGCTGGGTGAACCACAGGTTGCCGTCCGACCCTTTCGCGATCGAACTAGGTAGACTTCCCGCCGTAAGCAGCCCGTACTCTTGAATCATCCCACCAGTACTAATTGCTCCGATCCGGTTTCCTGCGCCTTCTGTAAACCACAGCCGCCCGTCAGGACCAGCCGTAATCGCGTTTGGTTGTGCATTCGCCGAGCCGATGGGAAGCGGATACTCCGTAATTGTCGCGGCCCATGCGGCGCTAGTGGCTTCCGCAATCAGCAGAACCGTTAGCAATTTAATAAGCATATGGGGAATCACTCCTTGTGAACTGCGCAAATCGTCATGGCGACCAACAACGAACCAGCCCGGTTTTTCGCAAGACCAGCCTGAGGAAGGGGATAAAAACCGACCATCACGCCCGCCCCCGTCGCGATCCCGCCCCCTCGGAGAGACATAGCAACAGACACATCCTCGGGCCACCCAAGGTTGGGTCGGCCTCACGTCGGTTCTTCTAAGGGTGCTTTACCTATTGCTATTCCGGAGTTTGCAGCAGGATGCCAATAAGTTAACAGGTAGCTCCTAAAATAGGTAGGCCCATTTTAAAGAGGGTGGGTACCCCATCTCCTAGAACTAGAAAGGAAAAAGTACTAACGCATCTCGAAGGGGAAATAGACGCGAAAATGCTCTCGCGGGAATCGCGAGCGCAGACCGTCCGTCACCCCAATCTCAACCCGTCGCTGCGCCAGTAACGGCCGGGGACATCATCGAGCGGTGCCGTATCCTCAGACCCCGCCTTACGCCGCCATTGCACGCGACGAAATCCCGGCGTTCTTGCGGTGAACCCGGTCGGCCAGAAAGACCAGTGACATGACTTCTAGAACCAGAAAACCCACTTAGAAACTGGATGTCCGGCTCCCCGCCACCCTAATCCCGGTTGCCTCAGTGCCAACCGTTAAATAAGACAAGCCCCAGAACAACGCACACCAAAACGGTGTTGATTGCAGAGTAGACGGCGGTTGCGATCAACAAAGTACCCACCAAAGGGCTCGCCCCCAAGGTGAGTGTCGACGAGGCGCGACAGGCCGCCGAGGCCACCGACGAACCACGGACAACGGTCGCCGCATTGAAGGGCACACGGCCCACTGCATCTCGGAAGCGCCAAAGAGTATCACTACGAAGTTGGTGGAATTGGTCCCCACCATCCTGGGAAGCCTCACCTTACAACAGGACGCCAGCGCCACGACCGCGACCCAGGCGGCAAAACGCCGCGGGCTCGGCGAGTTCCACATTGCTAGACCCGCAGTCAATCAAAATGATATCTCCCGCGACAGCCACCGAACGAATGTACATTCGGGCCGGAAATGGGATCGTCACGGATTCGTGGGTAGAATCAGCCGGAGCCGCTTTGGAGCGGATGCTCCAGAAAAACCTATCAGATCGACGATCCGCAGGAGGATAAGCCCGGACTGCATCCCTTCGGAAGGCGACATCGCTAATCCCATCGCCATCGCGCCAGCCAGAGAGTAAACGAGACTCCAGAGGTACCAGGATTCGGAAACTGATGCCAACGACTGATCCTGCACCAGACTCAGAATGCAGGATACCAGCAGCGTGTCGAGCGCGAAATCCGGCGTCACTGGTAGATAAGGAATCCGGTCCGCCAGGTTCGCGGATACCAACCGGCAACTGCCCGCGCTCAAGACGAGAATGGATGCGTTCAACAGCAACCGGCTTAGCTTGGGCCGTTACTTGGCATTGAGGACGCTTCCGGCCATAGCCGAACACGCCTCAGCCACCAGGATTTCGGAGGAACTGAAAGGTTTACCCCGTACAGCACGGGAGCAAAGCTCAAGGAATAGGTTCCCCGCAACACTGGGAGCCGGATTTTCGCCACGCCCGGCAGGAGCGCGATCAAGAGATAGACAGCAAAGATGCCAAGGCCAGGACAAACTCAGTGCGGCCCGGCCCAAGTTAAGCCCGCTGCGCCTGAGGTCGCAACCGTCGCCATGTGGAATTTCGCTTGCTTGTTCCTATCAGGTCCCGCCGTACCGGACACGGAGGCAGAAGAGAAAAAACGGCTACTTCGGGTCGCCGAGCAGTACAGAGTCGCCCCACAAAACACTATCGCCCCAGAGTACCGAGTCTCCCCACAGTACCGAGTCGCCCCACAGAACACTATCGCCCCACAGTACACTGTTCCCGGAGACTGACGGGTCGCCCCAAGCCTTGCCCGCACCGCCCAACACCTTGTTCGCGGAGACGTTAAACAAACCGTAGAGACTGGTACCGTTGGCAGACCAGTTGACCAGCTGCGTCGCCGCCGCGGCATTGTTCAGGGTGACACTGGAGCCATTCATCAAAATGGCCGGCGACACTGCGCCGGTCGTGTCCGCAGTCGTACTGTTCAACGCGGCGAGAATATCTAGGTAACCAGCACCGACGGTGAAGGGATCGTAAAAGCAAACCAAGGGGACCGTCGAACCGTCCACAATGTACGTGGTCGGAGAAGGAAACGTCTTAGAAGCGGTCCGCATTAAGCGGGTCTTGACTTGCCCCGGTGCCAGACTCGGAGTCAGCTGCAACAGCAGCGCCGCTGCGCCGGCTACCATCGGCGCCGCCATCGAGGTTCCGGAAAACGCGATGTACTTACCTGCCGGATAACCAGACGCCACTACGTTCCCCGGAAAACGATTGGCAAGCGCGGAGCCGATCAGATTCGCGGCGCCAATGGCGTTGCCAGGTGCTACCAGATCGGGTTTGACAATATGGTCCACCGCCGA
>JANODS010001212.1:0-18757 GCA_031412835.1 Acidobacteriota bacterium
GTGGGCTGAAAGGCACCGTCTACCAGGGCGGCATTCGCGTCCCCTGCTTCGTTCAGTGGCCCGCAAAAGTGAAGCCGGGCCTTATGATCGACCGCATCGCCGCCCACATCGACCTGTTTCCCACCATCCTCGCCGCCTGCGACGTCAAGCCCCCCAAAGTCGCCCTCGACGGCCGTAGCCTGCTGCCGCTGCTCAACGGCACCTCCCCCGCGTGGCCCGACCGCACCCTGCATAGCCAATGGCACCGGGGCGACGAACCCCAACTCTTCCGCGATCACGCCGCCCGCACCCAACGCTGGAAACTCGTCAAAGGCAAGGAACTCTACGACCTCGATGCCGATGCCGCTGAAGCCAACGACGTTGCCGCGCGGCAGCCCGAAGTCGTCGCCCGCCTCCGTCGCGAAACCGAGGAATGGTTCCGTAGCGTCTCGGCCTCCCGAGGCGGCTACGCCCCGCCCCGCATCGCCATCGGTGCCCCGCAAGAGAATCCCGTGCTCCTTACCCGGCAAGACTGGCGCGGCCCCCGCGCCACGTGGGAGGCCGGAGGAATCGGCTACTGGGAGGTCGACGTCCAGCGCTCCGGCAGCTACGACATCGAACTGAAGTTCGTCGCCACCGCCGCCGCCGGCCAAGCCGTCATCAAGCTGGGCACTACCGAAAAATCGGTGTCCTTCCCGCTTGGCGCAACCAACGCCATGCTCCCCGGCGTCAAGTTGCGGCAAGGCCCCGGCCGCCTCGAACCCACCCTTCGCGTCGACGGTAAGGACCTCGGCGTCCTGTACGTCGAGATAAAGAAGCTAACCTAGAAGTTCAAAATAAATGCTCTCTCTGAACCTGGAAGGCAAAGTCGTCATCGTGACCGGAGCTAGTGGCGCGCTTGGCGTTGCGGTCACCAAAGCATTTCTCGAAGCCGGGGCCAGAGTCGTCGGCGTCGACCGGCTCCCCCGCTCGAAAAGCCCCGACCACCCCGCCTTGACCCACGTCGCCGTAGCGCTCGAAGACTTCGCCGCCGTCGAGCAATTGGTGAATGACGTGATGATCCTCCGTGGCCGTATCGATGCGGTCGTCCATCTGGTGGGCGGCTTCGCCGGAGGGCTTCGCATCGAAGAAACCAGCGATGACGTTTGGGACAAAATGTTTGCCGTCAACCTCCGCCCCGCCATCCACCTCGCCCGCGCCGTTCTTCCCGTCATGCGCGCCGCCAAGCGGGGGGCGTTCCTTGCCATCGGCAGCCAGGCTGCCGTCGACCCCACCCCCAACGTCGGTGCCTACGCCGCCGCAAAGGCCGGTCTCATCTCGCTCGTCAAAACCATCGCCGTCGAGAATCGCGACCGCCAAATCCGCGCCAACATCATCGCCCCAGGCACCCTCGATACCCACGCCAATCGCGCCGCCGATCCCGACTACGATTCCACTCGCTGGGTCCAGCTCCCCAATATCGCCAGCCTCCTCGTCTGGCTCGTCAGCGACGCCGGGGCCGAGATCACCGGTGCGGTGCTACCCCTGCCCGGAAGAGAATAATCTCGGCTTTTATTTGATCGCTGCTCTTGCTGGCTGCCCTATCTGGTAAAACCGACACGAACTCCTCGTCGAAACCATCCGCGAGTCTCTCCCCAAAAGCCAATACTGTTTCACCTGGGACAACACACAAATACCAGCCCGGCCTCTCCCTCACGATGTCTGGACCGGCGGCCGACCGGAGCTGTTCCTCGTGGCTGTTGAATAGAGTGCGGCTCATGGCGCGGTAGGCTTCCCGATGCAGCATTGACTCGGCACCGTCGGGTCGGCCGTCGAGGACGTCGAAGCGGCCCTCATCTGGATCCGCCGCCATGCCAAGGAACTCGGCGTCGACCCGCAACGGATCATGGCCGCGGGTGATCGCGCCACGCGCGCACCCCGCCCGTCCTCATCCCGCACCGCCAGAAAGATACTGTCGTGCCCGGCTATACCGCCATCCCGCAAGAAATGCACCGCGCCCTTACCGACGCCTTCGGCTGGTTACGAGAATCGGCCTCTTACCACTGCAGCGCTAGGTTGAAACGGAACGCCCGCCCGTCGTTCAAGGTATTCGTAATGAACCCAAACTCCGGCGTGCCGAGAATACTCCCCGGTTCGGCAAACTGCGGCGTGTTCAGCAGGTTGATCGATTCGGCCCGCAGCAGCAGCCGCCATTCGCGACGGAGCTTCCAAGTCTTCGTCAGCGCCGCGTTCCCATTCCGAATCGCCCCCTTGCGGAAAACGTTCGCCCCCAGGTTCCCCGCCTCCGAACCCGCCGCAATTGTCATGAACGCGTCCCGCGGCAGTCGAGCCACCGAACTATCCGGGTTCCCAAAACTCCGCCCCAAAATCGAAGGGTCCACCAAGTTCGGACGGTCGCCGCCATTGCCATCCACGTTGCCGAAGCCAGGTCCATCCAGCGTCGTCAGGTTGAACGGGGTGCCCTGCTTGAGCAGCGCGACCATGCTGATCGTCCACCCCTTCGGCAAGTCGTAGCTGACCCGCGCCAGAAACGCATGCGGCTGGTCAAACTGACTGCGCGACTTGCGGTCCCGATGCGTTTCGAACTCACTCTGGCTGCGGGACAACCGCGAATCGGCGTCGTACGCCGTATTTGTATAGTCCGCCCCCAAGTCCATCGCCTTGCTGAACCAGTACGCCGTATCCACCGTGAACCGCTTCACCTTCGGAGCGACCAGCGTCACCCGTCCGGCATCGAAATAGCCGCGCGATCCATTCAGCACCCACCGCACATCAGCCAGCACAGCGTTGGCCCGCCGCTCATTGATCGTGGCCGTCGTCAGCGGAATCCCGGCCGTCGGATGAGCCCGGTTCAGGTACCACATGATCGGCAGCTTATGCGCGCGACTACCCACATAACCGGCTTGCATCTGCCAACCCGCGCCCAAACCCCGCTCCCAACTGAAGTTGTATTGGTAGTGGTACGGCGTCGCCAGCTCCGGGTCGAGCAGGTACAGATTCCCCTTCGGTGTCCCGTTGATCCCGCTGCCTAACGGGTTCAACAGGTCCGGTGCCAGAATCACCAACTTCACGCTGCGCGGCGGCGAGAAACGAACCTGGGAATACGATACCGGCAAAATCTCGCCGAAGTGCACCCCGGCCGCCCCCCGCAAAACACCCGCTTTCCCCGGCAACTGGTAAGCAAAACTCAGTCGCGGTGCCAAGTTGTTGCGGTCGGCGCTGTACGGAATCTCGTTCAACCCATGGACCTCGCTAGGACGGCCAATCAATTCCCACCGCAGCCCAAACTGAACCGTTAAGCCGTTCGATACTTTCCACGAATCCTGCGCGTACAACACGCCCATCGTTTGTCGAAATCCGCGGTGCACGTTGCCCACCGACGCCAGATACTGCGACGGAGTGCCCAGTCGCAGATTCTCAATCCCCGTGCGTCCAAAGTCGTTCGAAAACGTCACCACCCCCCGATGCGCGTCGCTCTCGATGCCGTTAAACTGTCGACGCGTCAGCCCCGCGCCAACGCTGATCGTATGCCGACCAAAGCTGGCCGCATACTGCGCCTCCTGTCGAAAAATGTTTTGCGCCCGGTCAATCGGGATCGCCGCCAAGGGCCCCAAGGTGCCCAGCCCCGCGGTCGACACCATCGCCCCTACCGCGTTCGGCTCCGGAACCAACAACGAACCCACGCGATCAAAGCCGGTGGAAACTTGAAGTTTGCCGTTATGGCTCCACGTCAGACGAGCGCGATGCGAACGCGTGGTCGTGTCCGGGTTCTGGCCCGCGATGAGTTGGAACGCATCCACCGTCTGGCCCGTGAACTGATACGTCCCGAATAGCCGATCCTTCGCCCCTAAGTCTTGTTCCAACCGAACGCCCCCGTCATTGCTGTCCACCCGCTGCGGAGCGTTCGTATTCAGTTGGCGCGTCCCGTTGTTGCGGTTCGGCAACTCCGGCCCGAAGGCGTTCAGGTAACGTTGCACCAATAGCCGCCGCGCCGGGTCAAGGATTAACGCCGTACGCTCGCCAGCATAGGGCACCAGCACATTGCCGTTTACCTGTCCCCGCAACTTCTCTTGCGTCCCCTGCAACAAAACGAAGCCATTCCGCCAAGGGACCCACCCCGTTTGAAAACCATAGCGGTTCTCCCGGGCGGGCTTCACATCGCCCACTTGAAAAAAGGCGCGGGCGGAAAAGACGCTGTTCTGATGGTTGGCAAACGCGCTGCCATGCCATCCCCCACGCCCTTGCGCCGCCAACGTTAAAGGCCCCGCCGAGCCCAGTCCGAACTCCGAACCGAAGTATCCCCGGTCTGCCCGGAACTCCTGCACCAACGTGGCCGTCGCCCCTAGCCGTACGTTGAGCTCCTTCAAAGCGTTGTTGTCGACCAGATTGAACTGGATGTTTTCGTTCCGCCGGCTCTCGCCCTTCGCCGCGTCTTCCTTGCCCAGCAGGTTCAGCTCCACCCGCTTCTGCGCCTCATTCGCCTCTGGCTTCTGAGCCCACATCGCCGCGGTGGCAGCGATCATAAGAATTAAAATGGAGGGCCTCAAAAGTCGATCGCTTCCAAAACTTCCGACGGTTTCTTATCAAACGCCTTGGAGATGGAAAGCAAGCTCTCCATGCTCGGCAAGTGCGTGCCCCGTTCAATCGCGCTGATCTGCGACACACTCAACTTCGTCGTCGCCGCCAAGTCTTTCAAAGACCAATCCCGCTCCACCCGCAGCATCTTGATTCGATGTCCTAGCCGCTCCCGCAACCGGTCCTGCGGCGTCTTCCCTAACCCAAACGTGTCGATCGCATTCTTCAGTGTCTGCCGCAGTTGCGCCAGCGAAAACGGCTTCGACAGATAATCGAACACGTTCATCTTGAACGTCAACCGCATGTCCTCAAGCGACGGATAGCCCGTTACCACGATCACGCACAGCCCCGGCCATCGAGTCTGCAACTGTTCCAGCACCCGGTCGCCCTTGAAGTCGCCCATCTTCATATCCAGAAGCACAATATCAGGCAGATGCTGTTCGTTCGCCGCAAATAGATCGTCGGGGTGCGCAAACAGCCGCACCGTGTAGCTCCCTTCATCCGTCAGGAAGTCTTCCATGTAGTTGCGGAAATCCAGGTCGTCGTCCAGGATGGCGATGTCGATTTTGAGATCGGTATTCGCCGTATCAGCCTGCATAATCGTTGCCTCCCTCCCTTGTGTTGGAATGAATCGAATTGGCCTGAACAATCAGCGGTGCCTCCGGCAATCGGATCTCCAGCCGAGCCCCCCCTCCGGGCTTGTTGCATGCCGAAATCGTGCCGCCATGTTGTTGCACAATCCCTTCCGACACGGTCAATCCTAAGCCCGTTCCCATCGAATCGAGCTTCGTCGAAATGAACGCCTCAAAAATGTCGGGCAGAACATCCTGCGGAATTCCTGGTCCGTTATCTTCGAAAGCCAGAACCCACCATCGCTCGGCGTGCTTCATCTCCAGTGTCGCCTGCACAACTATCTCCCCTTCGCTGTCCGGAACAGCCTGTAACGCGTTCCGAACCAGGTTCACAAACACTTGTGTCAGTCGATCCCCGTTGCCATAAACCCGGCATTCCGGTGGTACCCGATCATCAAACGCCGTCCGACTCGCTTTTTCATCCAGGGAGACCAATTGCCATGCCTCCTCCACTAGCTCTCTAATCGACACGTCTTGCTTTTCTTGCCGACGCACCCGCGAAAAATCAAGCAGACCCTCGCTAATCGTTTTCAATCGCGCCGCCACCCGTTGCATCCGGCGAAGACGATCCTGCGCCGCCGCGTCCTCCACCGTCTCGAGAAGCTTCTCAATCGAACCCTGCAGCACAGCCAACGGCGTGTTCAACTCGTGCGCAACCCCGGCGCTCAGCATGCCCAAACTCACCAATCGGTCCTGGTCCGCCATCTTCCGCTTGGCCGCTTCCAGCCGGTCCAACGCGCGCTCCAACTCCGCTTCCTGCCGTCGCAGTTCGGCGACCGTCGCGTTCCGGGAACGCATAATCTGCCCAATCTCATCGCCCGGTATCGCCTCCGCCGGAATCATCTCTCGCAGTCGGTCGCCCGTCTGCGAAGCATGATCCGCGTTCAGCATCGCGTGCAGCGGACGATACACGTAAAGCGGCATGATCAATGTCTCCAGCAAAACCACCGCCAAAATGTAGATCACCCCCAAGACCGCGAAAAGAGCGACGCGGACCAGGTCCAGCGATCGATCATAGTAGGCGTCCGGCATCTGAATTTTCCTATATACTGCTTTGCCGGGAAGCCGCCGATAAGAAACTGTGCCGGAATTGGATGTCTTCTTTTCGGCGTCGGAATACGCCTGCCCAGGATGGTTGTCCAACCATGCCTTGATATCCCCTGAGATTCCTAGCGCCTCCGCCCCACCTTCATCAAAGGAATAGCGAGCAAGAACTGGAGAAGTGGAAGCATTCTCCCAACTCTTCCAACTCTGCTCTGCCTCGAACATCGCCATGACCAGCCCCACCTCTCTTGCCCGATCATTCTGCACCCGTTGCCCCAGTAACGGAAAGACAGTAAAATATACAGCACTCGATAGAACCAGGAAGAAAAGGTTGTGGAGGATAATGAGTTTTAGCCGAAGCTGCAAGTTGCCGAATCGGCGACCGATGTACCCGGGGTCGCGCGCCTCCGGTCGTCGAACTGTCCAGCCGGAACTCATTTCTAATACCTTAATGCATTTCCTGATCGTCCAGCCCACGCCAATCCGGCCCCAGACGAAAAATTCCTGTGAAACTAGAATTTTTGGCGATATTGCAGAATCTGTACTGCTATGGTAGACCTAGAAGGTGAGAGTAGTGACGGTCTTCAAGCGATTTTCTGCCTTGGCTGCCTAATTATTAGTGAGACATGCGTTTAACCATTTTTGAAGACCATTCCGGCCGTCAGGAGTTGCTGTAACGACCATGGAACTTAAATTTTCCAAAAAATCGGATCGAATATTAAGAACGGTGGGCCTGATTGCCGCTTTCGCGGTGATTGGCGGAGCGAGTACTCTGTACTACGCAACGTTGCCGACCACGCTGGAGCCTGGTTATCAGCCGAAACAACCAGTCCCCTATAGCCACAAGTTGCACGCTGGCAATATGGGAATGGACTGCACCTACTGCCACACGTCGGTCTTAAAGGCTGCCTACGCTTCGATTCCGCCCACGCAGACGTGCATGAACTGTCATTCCAAGGTGAAAGAAAAGAGCGTCGTGCTCGAGCCGGTTCGCGCAAGCTGGGCTTCGGGAGACTCCGTGCCGTGGGTAAAGGTCCACCGCCTGCCTGATTACGTCTTTTTTAATCACAGTTCGCACACTACCGCTGGCGTAAGCTGCGTGAGTTGCCACGGACGAGTCGACCAAATGGTGGAAGTCAAACAGGTGCAGACTCTGGCGATGAGCTGGTGCCTGGAATGCCACCGCAATCCCGCTCCGAATCTGCGCCCGGCGCAATTCGTCACGAAATTAGATTGGAAGCCCGAGGGAGACCCCGCGGTCTTTGGACGGGAAATGATCGCGAAGAAGGGCATTAATCCGCCCGTAAACTGTTCAGGGTGTCACCGATGATCCAGATCGAAGGAATTGGCAATCAGACCGGCAAAAAGTTCTGGCGGAGCCTCAATGAACTCTCTGCGACGCCGAAGTTCCGGCAGTGGCTGGGTCAGGAGTTTTCGGAGGGTGTCACCGATTTGCTCGATTCCGGCTCTCGCCGTCGCTTCATGCAGCTCATGGCGGCCTCGATGGGTCTCGCCGGTCTCACGGCTTGTCGTCGCCCGGTCGAGAAAATCCTTCCCTTCTCGAAAGGTGTCGAGGGCCTCGTTCATGGTGCGCCGCAGCACTACGCCTCGGTGATGTCCCTTGGCGGCCAAGCCCACGGTGTCGTCGTCGAAGCCATCGACGGTCGTCCGATTAAGATCGAAGGCAACAAGAACCACCGGCTATCGAACGGTTCCGCGAATGTCTGGGCCCAAGCTTCCGTTCTAAATCTCTACGATCCGGATCGATCGCAAAAAGTCATCGAAAAGGGCAAAGAGAGCACCTGGGAGGCCTTCCAGGTCGCCCTCAAGGGCATGAATCTTGCCGATGGTGACGGACTCCGCGTCCTCTCCGGCGCGGTCGTCTCGCCGACGCTCGCTGGTTTGCGCGCCGGGCTCATCGCCAAGTACCCCAAAGCGAAGTGGGTCGAATACGAACCTCTCAACGAAGACGAGTCTTTGGCTGGGACAGAACTTGCGTTTGGAGATCGGCTTCGTCCTCAATTGGACCTCAGTAAAGCCGATGTTGTCGTCTCGCTCGATTCCGACTTTCTCCAGTTGGACAATCCGGGCCTGAATGTAATTCGCGACTTCGCCCGCCGCCGAAAGGCCGTCGACTCCATGGTCCCCGCTGGTCATGCCCCGGCCCACAAGCCGGCCGCTCATGGCGAAGAGCACAAAGAGCCCGCCGCCCCCCCTGCCGCCGCCGCTGGTGAGACCCACGCCGCGCCGGTCGGCCCCGGCATCAATCGGCTCTACGTCGTCGAAAGCAACTTCACCCTCACGGGCGCCCAAGCCGACCACCGCCTTCGGCTCCGTGCCTCCGACGTCAGCAGTTTCGCTGCCGATCTAGCCCGCGAAATCTCCGCCCTCCCCCAGGGTCTCAAGATCCTCGGCCAATCGGACAAGTTCCTAACGGCCGTAGCCAAAGACCTTCTAGCGCATAAAGGACGAGCCATCGTGATCGCTGGCCCTCGCCAGCCGGCCCGGGTCCATGCCCTTGCGGCCCTGATGAACCAGGTCCTGGGCAATATTGGCGAGACTGTCTCCTACACCCGCCCCACTTCAGCCGCTTCGGGAGCGGGAATCGTCGCCCTAGCCAAGGAAATCGCTGCCAGCCAAGTAAAGACGCTCGTCGTACTCGGTAGCAATCCGGTCTACAGCGCACCCGCGGACCTGGATTTTGGCGCGAAATACAAGTCCGTAGCGACCACCATCCAGTTAAGTTCCGAACTCGACGAGACCGCCCTCGCCTCAACGTGGCACCTGCCTGAGTCGCACTACCTCGAGAGCTGGGGCGACGCCGTTTCTTCTGATGGCACCGTCTCCCTGCAGCAACCTCTGATCGAACCGATCTTCCAAACCAGATCGGCGATTGAAGTCGCCTCCCTGCTTGCCGGCACCGCGAGTCCCAAAGGCTACGATTTGGTGAAGGCTCAGTCTAAACTTGCCGATCCCGCCTGGCGTCAAGGACTCCACGACGGACTAGTCGCCGGAACCCAAGCCTCCGCCGTTAAGCCTGTCGCCAATGCCAAAGCCGTCGAAGCCGCCGTCGCCGAAGCTGCCAAGCCTGCTGCCGGCCTCGAAGTCACCTTCTTCCCATCGGCTTCCAGCTACGACGGCAGGTTCGCAAACAACGCTTGGCTACAGGAAGCCCCGGAACCGATGACCAAGGTCGTCTGGGACAACGCCGCCCTCGTCAGCCCCAAGACTGCGAGAGAGTTGAAGCTTGAAGACGGAGCGGTGCTCAGCATCGAACGTGGCGGCCGCAAAGTGGAAGCACCCGTCATGATCCAGCCGGGGCATGCCGATAACTCCGTTACCCTCACCTTGGGATACGGTAGAACCAAAGTTGGCCGGGTCGGGACGGGAATTGGCTACAACGCCTACGCTCTCCGCACGAGCGACGCGATGGGAGTTGCAACCGGGGTTACCGTAACCAAGGCTGCCCGAACTTACACCCTCGTCACAACGCAAGAGCATCACGATCAAGCGGGTCGCCCCGTCGTCCGCGAAGCCTCGGTGGCCACTTACAAAGAGCAGCCCGCCTTCGCCTCCCATGAGGACGCGCACGTCGAACTGTTCCAACTCTTCGATTCCTACGACTACTCGAAGGGAAATCAGTGGGGCATGGTCGTCGACCTCCAATCCTGTATCGGCTGCAACGCCTGCCTCGTAGCCTGCCAATCGGAGAACAACATCCCGGTCGTTGGTCGCGATCAGGTCAGCAGAGGTCGTGAGATGCACTGGATTCGACTCGACCGGTACTTCACCGGCGGCGAAGAGGATGCCCAGGTTGTCTATCAACCCATGGCCTGCCAACAGTGCGAGAACGCTCCTTGCGAATCTGTTTGCCCGGTTGCCGCTACCGTTCACAGCCCGGAAGGGCTCAACGACATGGCCTACAACCGCTGCGTCGGCACTCGCTACTGCGCCAATAACTGTCCTTATAAGGTCCGTCGGTTTAACTACTACAACTGGCATAAAGACATCGAAGAAGTTAGCAAAATGGTCTTCAACCCCGATGTCACGGTTCGCATGCGCGGCGTGATGGAAAAGTGCAACTACTGCGTACAGCGGGTGCAAGAGGTCAAAATCGCCCATAAGGTCGCGGGTCGTACCCCAATCCAAGATGGCGATGTTCTCACCGCCTGTCAGCAGACGTGCCCCGCCGAAGCCATCACCTTCGGAAACATCAACGACCCCAATAGCGCCGTAGCAAAGTTGAAGAATAACAACCGCAATTACACGCTTCTTCACGAACTCAATATCAAGCCGCGCACAACCTATCTAGCTAAAGTGCGCAATCCCAATCCGGAGCTTGCCTAATGGCCGATCTTACATTCGATCCCAAGGATGTCGCCCAGTTAAGCCCTTCGCTGGTGGACGGTCGTCCGTCCCTCCACGATGTCACCGAAGCGGTGAGTATTCACACCGAGATCGAGACGCACCGCAACTGGTACATAGCCCTCGCTATTAGTGGCAGTGTAACCTTGCTTCTCGGCTCGATGCTCGCCTACCTCATCGCCACCGGTATCGGCGTCTGGGGGAACAATAATCCCGTCGGCTGGGGTTGGGATATCACCAACTTCGTTTTCTGGATCGGCATCGGCCACGCCGGCACCCTAATCTCCGCCATTCTGTTTCTGTTCCGCCAAAAATGGCGCACTTCCATCAATCGCTTCGCCGAGGCGATGACGTTGTTCGCCGTCGCATGCGCCGGTATCTATCCTCTCGTCCACGTCGGCCGGCCCTGGCGCGCCTACTGGCTCTTCCCCATACCCAACGCGGACCTCGCCATGTGGCAAAACTTCCGCAGTCCTCTCTTGTGGGATGTCTTTGCCGTTTCTACCTACGCCACCGTCTCCGCCCTCTTCTGGTATGTCGGTTTGATCCCCGATTTGGCCACGATCCGAGATCGCGCGACCACGAAACTGCGCCACACCATCTACGGCATCGCTTCCCTGGGCTGGCGCGGTTCGGCCACCCACTGGAAAAACTACGAAAAAGCCTACATGATCCTCGCGGGTCTCTCGACGCCTCTCGTGCTCTCCGTCCACACCATCGTTTCGTTCGACTTCGCAGTCTCGATCATTCCTGGCTGGCACACCACCATCTTCCCCCCCTACTTCGTCGCCGGGGCCATCTTCTCGGGCTTCGCGATGGTGATCACCCTCATGGTCATCGCCCGGTGGGTCTTCAAAGTCGAACATCTCGTCACCATCACTCACCTTGAGAACATGAATAAGGTGATTCTCGCCACCGGCACCATCGTCGGCTACGCCTACGCTACCGAATTCTTTATCGCCTGGTACTCCGGCAATCCCTATGAAATGTATACCTTCGTGAACCGGGCAATGGGGCCCTACGCTTGGGCATACTGGACGATGGTGTCCTGTAACGTAATCTCACCCCAGTTTTTCTGGTTCAAAAAACTGCGCACAAACATCCCGTTCATGTTCGTCCTCTCCATCTTCGTTAACATCGGGATGTGGTTCGAGCGCTTTGTCATCATCGCGACCAGCTTGCACCGGGACTTCCTGCCCTCCTCGTGGGGATACTTCCGCCCCACCATCGTAGACATTCTCACCTTCTTCGGAACTTTCGGCCTGTTTATTACTCTGTTCGTGTTCTTCACCCGCTTCTTGCCCATCATCGCCGTTAGCGAAGTGAAAGGCATGATGATCCAGGCCGAACATGAAAAACACTATCTGCCTGCAACGACTGGTTCCACCGAGCCGGTAAAGGTTCACTAGAGCACGCCATGGCTGATCAATCTCCCATTCACGGCGTCGTCGCCGACTTCGACTCTCCGGATACCCTGCTTGACGCGGTGAAAGCCGCTCGGGCAAAGGGCTACACGAAAATGGAAGCCTACACCCCGTTTCCAATCCACGGTATCGATGAGGCGATGGGTGCCAAGCAATCCATCCTCGGCTACATTGTGCTGTGTGGAAGCGTCACCGGCTTCACGACCGCCATCCTACTGCAATGGTGGACGGGGACCATCTCCTATCCCCTCGTCATCAGCGGCAAACCCCTCTTCGCCTTCGAGTTCGGCTTTCCGATCATTTTCGAACTCACCGTGCTCCTCTCGGCCTTCGGAGCGGTTTTCGGAATGCTTGGCCTGAATGGCCTGCCCCGTCTTAACCACCCCATCTTCAACTACTCCGGAGTGGCCGGTTCCTCGGATGATCGGTTCTTGCTGGTCATCGAAGCCTCCGACCGGAACTTCGACGTCACAGCTACTCGCGAATTCCTTTCCACACTCGGTGCCGAAAAACTGGAGGTCATCGAAGCGTGACCAAGAATCTCTTACCTATCCTCTCCGCCCTTGTCTCCCTCGTTGGCCTGACCGGCTGTCTGTCTCCAAGTCGTGACACCACGCCAATTCAAATCTGGGACGACATGAAGAAGCAGCCGAAGTACAAGCCCCAACAGCAGAGTCCCTTGTTCTCGGATAAACGAACCAGTCGACGCCCGCCAGAGGGCACTGTGGCCATCGGCCAAGTGAACGCCGACGATGCTTCCCATTGGGGTATCGTCAACTCGCAATACGTCGGGCGCAGCTCGCTTCCCCTCACGAAAGAGGTGCTCGCGCACGGGCAAAATAAATTCAACATCTACTGCGCGCCCTGCCATTCGCAAATCGGCGACGGAAAGGGTATCGTCGGCGTTCGCGCCGGGGCCGCCTTTCAGCCAGCCAATCTCATGGAGCCTCGCGTGAAGCAGATGAACGATGGCGAACTCTACTCGGTCGCCAGCGAAGGGCGTCGCACGATGATGGGCTATCGGAATCAAACCTCCGACCACGACCGTTGGGCGATCGTTGCCTATCTGCGGGCCCTCCACCGCGCCACTAGCGGCAGCATTGAGGACGTTCCTGACAGTCTTCGGGCGCAATTGAAATAGTTCGGACGGAGATTCGAAACATGAGTAAACACCATCACCACGACGCGCCCAAAGACAACTACGACTTTCCCGTCGCCACCTGGGAAAAGGGTCGCAACCTGCTTCTGGCGCTGTTCGTTATCAGTTGGGTAGCTGCGCTGGCCGGCTTCAGCTTAGATCACAAGCAGTTTTTCCCCTCCTATTTAGTCGCCTTCTTTTTCGGCGCGGGCATCGTGATCGGCTCAGCTCTCTTCATCATGATCCAACACCTCACCGGCTCGGCCTGGAGCGTGCCGCTTCGTAGGCTCATGGAAAACATCATGATGTCCATGCCGATCCTGGCTCTCCTCTTTATCCCGATCGCCTTCGGTCTCCACGAGCTTTACGAATGGTCCCACGCGGATGTGGTTGCAAAAGATGCCCTGCTCTTGAAGAAATCCGCTTTCCTCAATCCCACCGCTTTCTATATTCGGGCCGTCTTCTACTTCGCGATCTGGTCCTACTGGGCCTGGCGCCTATCGAGCTGGTCGCGGGCGCAGGACAAAAGCAAAGATCTCAACTTGACATTCAAGAGCGAACGAATCTCGGCCCCCGGAATGCTCCTATTCTTCTTATCCGCCTCCCTGGCGAGCGTCGATTGGGTTATGTCCCTTCAGCCCCACTGGTATTCCACCATCTTCGGCATCTATTGCATGGCGGGCGGCATGTGGGCCTTCTTCGCTATCCTCACCTTCACGCTTCTTCGCCTGCGCGCCAACGGCATCCTGGCAAACTCGGTGACGATCGAGCACTACCACGACATGGGAAAATGGATGTTCGCCCTCACGGTTTTTTGGGCGTACATCGCCTTCTCGCAATACATGCTTATCTGGTACGCCAACATGCCCGAAGAAACGAGCTTTTTCATGGTCCGTCGTTCCGGCACCTGGGAGATGGTCAGCGCGGTACTCTTGTTCGGGCATTTCGCCGCCACGTTCCTGATCCTCTTGGCTCGCGCCAGCAAGCGAAGCCTCAATGTTCTGCGGTTCGTTACCGTGTGGATCCTCTGCATGCACTATGTCGACGTCTATTGGCTCGTGATGCCCAACTTCTCGAAGGCCGGTATATCGCCCCATTGGATGGACGTAGCTTGTTTTGCGGCCGTAATGAGCACGTTGGCCCTGGGCTTCTGGTGGCGGCTCCGCTCGGCCCCCATCATGCCGATTGGCGATCCGCGGTTCCAGAAGGGTTTGGAGTTCCAAAATGTCTAATCACGCACCCAAGAATTTGACACCGGAAGAATTGGCCGAGATGGGATTTGATCGCACCGAGGTGCAAACCGTCCCGGTCCTGCTCGTTACCGTCGTAATTGTCGGATTCATTGTCGCCACCTGTGTCGGCTGCGCCATCTATTACAATAGCTTCCGCGATGCGCAAGTGGAACGGCTTCAGTTGGAGCCGGTTTCTCAAGATTATCTTGAACTCCAATCGCGCGAACAGAAGCATCTAAACTCATATGGCACCATCGACAAGGCCACCGGCACCATCCGCCTGCCAATCGACAAGGCCATCGATCTCGTTGTCGCTGAATCCGCACCCGGAGCGAAGTGGAAGTTTCCCACGAACGTCTACCCGGTGAAAAAGCCTGAAGATCTGGCTGCTCCGGCCGCTCCGGTTGCGCCAGCCAAGTAGTCTAATTTCTAATCAGAATGATCCTTCGCTCCCTCATCTCCGCGGCCTTGGCAGTTGGCGTTCTTTACGCCAACTCCTCTATTCCGCAGGAGTTGGAAGGGGTAGGGGTCGAAGAAAAGCTAGGCACCGTTCTCGACCGCGATCTTGAGTTCGTTGGCGAGAACGGTCGCCCCGTCCGCTTGGGGAAGTTCTTGGATCAAGGCCGCCCCGTCATCTTGAACTTCGCCTATTATTCCTGTCCCATGCTATGCGGTATGGTGTTGAACGGTTTGACCACCAGTATCCGGGATCTTAGTTGGACCCCCGGAAAAGAGTACGAAATCGTTACCATATCCATCGATCCCCGTGAAATGTACCAGTTGGCCGCCAGCAAGAAGCAAGCTCAATTGATCAGCTTTGATCGTCCCGCCCCGGGCTGGCATTTCCTGGCCGACTATAACGGCAATGCAAAGAAACTGGCCGAACAAGCCGGTTTTCACTATCGGTGGGATAAACAACGAGAACAGTACGCCCACAGCGCCGCATTGATCCTATTGGCTCCAGACGGCAAAATCGCGCGATACCTTTACGGAATTAAGTTCAAGTCCTTTGATCTTCGCCTCGGCTTGACGGAAGCCACCGAAGGCAAAATGCGATCAACGGCAGATCACTTGCTGTTGTATTGCTTCCAGTACGATGCGTTAGCGCGGAGCTATGTCATGGTCGCCCGCAACATCATGCGCGGCGGTGGCGCTCTCACCATCTTTGTGATGGGTGCCGCGTTGATGCGCCTTTGGCGCAAAGAAAAAGAAAGTTTTCAGCAGTTGCCCCCTCCGGGGCCGGTTTCATAATCAAGGAAGGCAATATGGATTCCATCAGGCACTGGATGCTTGGCCCACAGGGAAGCGCATACGCAAACGATGTAGATGTTCTCTACATGTTTCTGGTTTGGCTAAGCATCTTCTTTTTTGCACTCATCGTTTTTCTAACGGTTTATTTCGCGTGGAAATACCGCCGGACCAAAGAGGGTGTTCTCACCCCCAACATCTCTCACAACCTCGCACTGGAGCTGCTGTGGAGCGTGGTTCCGCTCATCATTGTGATGGGGATCTTCTTCTGGGGTTTTAACGACTATGTTCGAGCCAGTGTCGCGCCCAACGATGCCATCGAAATCCACGTCACCGCCAAAAAATGGCTCTGGACGTTTGAATATGCTGACGGTACCCGAACCATTGGCAATCTTCACGTCCCCGTCAATCGTCCGGTGCGGCTCATCATGACGAGCGAAGATGTCCTCCACGACTTCTACATTCCTTCGATGCGCCAGAAAAACGATGTCATTCCCGGCCGCTTCGTCGAGCTCGTCTTTACCCCTTCTGTCCCCGGTCGCCATCAAGTTTTCTGTGCCGAATACTGCGGCAAATCGCATTCGGACATGGCGGCAAATCTCTTTGTCGACTCTCCCGAAGTCTACCAAAAGTGGCTCGAGGAAGGCGACCCTGAACTCCAAACCATGCCTCCGGTCGAAGTGGGCAAAATGGTGTACGAGAATAAAGGTTGCAACTCTTGCCACAGCATTGATGGCAGCAAGAATACCGGCCCATCGTTCAAAGGTCTTTATGGCCGCGTCGAAAAATTCACCGACGGTTCCTCAATCACCGTGGACGAAAACTACATTCTAGAATCGATCAACAACCCGCAGGCGAAAATCGTCGCTGGCTACGAACCGGTGATGCCGACCTTCCAAGGTCTGCTCCGAATTCCGGAAATGCGCGGAATCATCGCTTACATTAAGGAATTGAAATAAGGAAAGGGGGTTTCATATGGCTGACACAATAACTGCAACACACATCAGCGGCCACGCCGGTCACCATGATGTTGATTATCTACACGACGGCAAAGGCATGAAATCCTGGCTGACCACGATCGACCACAAACGAATCGGGGTCATGTATCTCTGGGGCATCCTTTTCATGTTCTTCCTGGGCGGCGTATTCGCCATGTTGAT
Source organism: Acidobacteriota bacterium (assembly GCA_031412835.1). Taxonomy (GTDB): domain Bacteria; phylum Acidobacteriota; class Terriglobia; order Bryobacterales; family Bryobacteraceae. The sequence goes on from JANODS010001212.1 coordinate 16,798, forward strand.
CCGCCTGGAACTACTCACCCCGAAGCAGACCATCATGAGCGCGGAGACCTATAACAAAGTCTTCACCCTTCATGGTGCCATCATGGTCTTCCTGTTCATTATTCCATCGGTGCCGGCCGCCCTAGCTAACTTTGTGCTCCCGCTCATGCTAGGTGCCAAAGACGTCGCATTTCCCAGGCTCAATCTGTTCAGTTGGTATATCTACATGGTCGGTGCGTTCATCGCTATTGCCGCGATGGTCACCGGCGGCGTCGATACCGGATGGACTTTCTACACCCCGTACTCCACCACAACCGACGGCAGCGTAGCTCTGATGACTTTCGCGGTCTTCGTGCTCGGATTCAGTTCCATCCTCACCGGTGTGAACTTTGTGGCGACCATCCATAATCTTCGCGCTCCCGGCATGGGCTGGTTCGATATGCCGCTGTTTTGCTGGGGGATCTACTCCACGGCTTTGATCCAAGTCCTCGCCACCCCGGTCCTCGCCATTACTCTCCTCCTCCTCCTTATGGAGCGCACCTTCGGCATCGGCATTTTTGATCCGAAACTCGGCGGGGACCCGGTACTGTTCAGCACTTCTTCTGGTTCTACTCCCATCCTGCCGTCTACATCATGATTCTCCCGGGCATGGCGATCATCTCCGAAATCATTCCGACATTCTCGCAGAAGACCATTTTCGGCTATCGCGCCATCGCGTTCTCCTCGGTCGCGATCGCTCTCGTCTCCTTCATCGTGTGGGGACATCACATGTTCACCTCGGGCCAGTCGCAACTAGCCTCGGCGATCTTCTCTTTCATCACCTTCTTTGTCGCCGTACCTTCGGCCATCAAGACTTTCAACTGGATCGTCACCATGTATAAGGGCTCAGTGGCCCTCAACGCCCCGATGCTCTACGCCCTCAGCTTCCTGCTCCTATTCGGTATTGGTGGTCTCACGGGCATCTTCCTCGGCGCTGTATCAGTAGACATCCATCTCCACGACACCTACTTCGTCGTCGCCCACTTCCACTATGTAATGATGGGCTCGACGGTCATCGCCTTTCTCGGTGGTCTTCACTACTGGTGGCCGAAAATGTTCGGCCGTATGTACAACGAGACGGCGGCCAAGGTTGCTTGCGCTCTCGTTTTCATCGGCTTCAACACCACCTTCCTGCCGCAGTTCGTTCTCGGCAGCCGTGGCATGCCGCGTCGCTACTATAACTACCTCCCTGAGTTCCAGTTCCTGCATCAACTGTCGACCGTGGGTTCCTGGATACTAGGCCTCGGCTTTCTGATCATGGCCGGATACCTGTTTGCCTCACTCCGAAAGAAATTCGACGCGCCCGCCAACCCGTGGCACAGCCGAACTTTGGAATGGCAGACCGCTTCTCCGCCCATCACCCACAACTTCCATGAAATTCCCACCATCGGTGGCGGTCCCTACGACTATTACCGTCCCGTTGGCAAGGGGAGGGAAGCATGAGTTCTCATTCGCCTGAAGTTGCGGAGCACGCCTACCGGCAACACCATTTCGTTACGGCTGACCAGCAGCTAGATACCTCCAAGACGGGTATGTGGCTATTTCTCGCCACCGAAATTCTCATGTTTGGCGGCCTCTTCGTCGGCTACGGCCTGATGCAAGGGGTCTACCCCGAAGCGTGGGTCGCCGGCCACCATCACCTGGACCGTGTCTTAGGCGCTGTCAACACCGTCTTCCTCCTCTGCTCTTCGTTCTCAATGGTCATGGCCGTCCATTACGCCTCGACCGACCAACGGTCTAAAACGGTCGTAAACCTTGGGATTACCCTGGCCTTCGCCCTGGCCTTTCTGGTCATTAAGTACATTGAGTACTCCCACAAGTTCCACGAAGGCCTCTTGCCGGGGCGCTACTTCCGTTTAGCCGAAGTCGGCGGCCCACCCCAGCAAGCCATGTTCTTCGGCTTCTATTTCGCGATGACCGGCATCCACGGCGTCCACGTCCT
>JANODS010001213.1:0-1215 GCA_031412835.1 Acidobacteriota bacterium
CCGCGCCCACATTTGATTATTCGTCGTGCCCGGTCGCGATTTGTCCGTGCCAAAGCCAGGCTCCCAACGGTTATAGAAAATCCAAATTCGCCCGCTCGAACGGTCCAGCAGCGGCGTCGGGTTCGAAGCCGACCACTTCTCGCCGGGGTCATCGACGAGCTGCAATGGCAACCAAGTCCGCCCCTGATCTAACGAACGCGACAGCACCAGGTCGATGTCCCCATCGCCAGGGTCGCCCCGGTTGTCCCGCCGGGCTTCCGCGAAAGCCAGTAGAGATCCATTGGCCGCCGACAGCAACGCCGGAATGCGATAGGAATGGTACCCGCCCACCCCCGCCCGGAACACGTCCACGTGCGTCAGTAAAGGTTGACCCATGGCCACCATACAGCCGAAGACCAGACAAATCAGGCGGATCGGCATCACAGTCTAATCGCCCTCGTACGGGAATCGCCGAATCGCTCCCATGCATTCCGATAGCGCCTTCAGCAGCGTGCTACCCCAGCCGACCGGGGTGTAGGGCATGGTCTTCTGATTCGTCTGTTTGTCCGCTTCCGCGTAGAATTTCATCGCCGGATCGGGAGGAGTTACGAACTCTTTCACCAAGATCCGGAACTCGATCTCCCGGTCGCCCTGAACCTTAGTAAGCGCGAACTGATGAACGAGGGCGAACTTCTCCGCCTTCTCTGCGTGAGCGAATTGCCATTCCGACAAGCTAGTCTCCTGGAGTTTGAATCTAGTTGAGTTTAACCCAAGGCCAGCACGCTCGGTTTGGATGTAAAGTATAGGCTGAACCGAGAGGAAACGATGAAGCAAATCATGGTGGTTTTGATGGCGGTAATAGCCGTTCGGGGTGCCGTGCCCCCCGAACTCGAACTCAAGGACGAAGCGGGAAAAACGATCATTCGCTACGCCGTGGCGGCTCCCACGCGCCTAGCCCCGGCGGGCACCACTGACCCAACCAAGCAAGTCGGTGTCTTCCTCTGCTTCCCGGAACACGACCGTCCCACCGGTGACGAAATGCTCCCCGTCCGCGCCGCCCTCCAGCGCCTCGGCCTCAGCGATCAGTTCGTCGTCATCGGAGCCCACCCGCAAGGCCAAAAGTTCAACGTCATCGACCACGAACCCATCCAGAAACTGCTGGCTTGGGCCAAGAAAACCTATCCCATCAACCCCCGCCGGGTCTACCTCTACGGCAAGGGCGAAGGCGGCAAAATC
>JANODS010001214.1:0-6096 GCA_031412835.1 Acidobacteriota bacterium
TGGCGTTCGAGAGCGGTAGGGAAGGTTAAGCGCCGGGCGCCGAGCGGGGCTTTTCGCGGCAGGAACTCTTGTGACCAGAAGAAGAACAGCTTGTCCCGCTTCGTGGTCAAGCCAGGGATCAGTACGGGGCCGCCGATGAAATAGCCGGGGTTATCGTAGCGATAGCGCTGGCGACGCACGCCGAGTTGGTTGTTGAAGAACTCGTTGGCATTGAGCGCCTCGTTGCGTTTGAAGTAGTAAGCGCCTCCGTGGAAGTCGCGGCTTCCGCCTTTGGTCACGACGTGGATTCCGGTGGTGGTGCGGCCATACTCGGCTTGGTAGTTGGTCAGCATCACCTTCACTTCGGCGATCGCTTCGACGGGCGGGGTGAACAGCGGCCAGAACTGGTTGCCGGTGTCCATCTGGGAGACGCCGTCGAGCGAAGTGCTGACCGAGGTACTCCGGCCGCCATTGGCGGCGACGAAGCGGAAGCCGAAGCTTCGGGGCGCCTCGCGGTCCGAACTGTCGTTTACACCCGGCAGCAGTCGCAGCATGCCGGCGTAGTCGCGGCTCTTGAGCGGCACTTCCTGAAGCTGTTTCGCTGTGATCAGTCCGGATCGCTCGCCGCTCTGGGTTTGCAAGCGGATCGCCTCGGCCTGCACGGTGGTCGTCTGCGCCAGCTCTCCAATACGCAGCGAGATCGTCCGGAGAACCAGCCGCTCGGTGGCGGTGAGCACGAGGCCCTTTTGTTCAATGGAGGTGAAGCCGGGAGCGGTGACTTTCAAGTTGTAGGTTCCGGGGCGGAGATCCGTGACAAGGAATCCGCCGAGAGTATCGCTCGAGGCCTGCCGGATCTGGCCGGTCTCCGTGTTCCGTAATTCGATCGCCGCGGAGGGCACTACGGCCCCCGTGGGATCGGCAATCGTTCCCGAGATCTGGCCGGTAAGGCCTTGAGCGCCCAAGCGGGCGGCGAGTAGGGCGAAAAGGAGAAAGGACAGTGCCGGTGGGCGAAAACTAGTCATGCGAGGGCCTCCAAACTGGGTCGACTTGTCCGTATAGTATGCACCTAGAGGGCGCTTGGAACAAGGCCTTTCGGCAATTGACCCAGGCACCGTTCCGCAGCCCGCGCTCAGTCCTTAGAAGCACGGCGTCGGCCATTTCGTTTCGGTGCCGGATGCTGGAGTTATCTCATCATCTTGAGCCGGGTATTGGCGAATTCGAAAGTGCCCTTGCCACTGCGTGGCAAGCGGAAGCGCAAAGTGGTGACATCCCGGGTGGTGGTTTTGACCTCGAATACGAGGCTGTACTCCTGCCATTGATCGGTCAACGGAAGCCGGGCCTCTCGGGAAACCACGCGCCAATCGTCGCCCAGCTCGAACTCGACCGAGTGGCCGGGAGTGCCTCGCACACTGAAGGCGAAGCTGATTGCGCGGCGCCCCATTCCAGTCCAGGTCCAGGCGCGGCACGAGTTTGACGTTCGTATCTTCGAAGCGCCGACCGCCAAAGGTGGTGACCCGGTAGCGGTAGGCGATGAGTTGCTCGACCGAGTAGTCCGCGCTCGCTTCGATCTCGTTCCAGCGGATGTATGGACGCCGCGGAAGCCCTTGAGCGGATTGTTGATGGCACCTTGGCACTCGGACGGGGTCACAGTGCCCAACCCTCTTCGCCGGATTGCCCCATCACGGGGGAAAGCGCGCAAACCAGCAAGGTGATCAGCCTTTTCATGCCGCACCGGCTCCGCCATTTTTCGAGCCGATCCGGGCGAAGCGTTAGCGAACCGTTGCGTGGGACGGGATTCGCTAGTCGCGCAACACCCGCTCGGCAGCCGGATCGAAGTCGATTTGCCGCCGACGCATGTAGGCTAGCGTAGCGAGATGAGACGCCTGCGCCGCCCGATGCCCGATCAACACATCTCCATGCGGTAGTTTTCGCGACCTCATGCAGTCCAGGAAGTTGAGCACGTGTGGCAGGACGGGATCCGCGTTCGAGGTAACGGACTCGGGCTTCCCTCCGCCCTCAGCGGGAATGAACTCGACCACCCGACCGACGATCAGCCGTCCCTCCGAGCCGGCGATCTCGAGCCCCGCTCCCGCCGCGCCCGGCGCTAACATTCCTTCGTAAGTCGCGTTCCATCCGCCCGGATAACTGAGCAGCGCATGAATTGTATCGGGTGCCGTGCGTCCGTCGCGGTAATGGAAGACGCCGCCGGCCGCCGCCCCGCTGAGCGGAATGTCCTCGCCGATCAGCATGTGCGACGCATCGATAAAGTGCGTGAACAGATCGGTGATCATACCGCCTCCGAAATCCAGATAGGCCCGGAAGTTGAAGAACTGTTGCGGGTCCCACTCTCGCCAGGCAGCCGGCCCCAGGTATCGCCCCCAATCCAGACCCTGCGGTTTCGTGCGCCACGAATCGGGCGCCCTTCGCAAGTGAGCCGTATTGCCGTTCCACCAGGTTCGCGCGCGCAGGATCTTGCCCAGCTTCGGAACCAATTTCTCCCGCGCTTCGATGATCTGCGGTGCGGAACGCCGCTGCATCCCCACCTGACAGACTCGCTGATTCAACCGTACCGCCTTGACGATGGGAGGTCCTTCCTCGATTCGCAGCGTCAAGGGCTTCTCCACGTAAATGTCCTTGCCCGCATTCGCCGAGTCGATTGCGATCGTCGCGTGCCAGTGATCGGGCGTCGCGATGACTACGCCATCCAGATCCTTTCGTTCAAGCAAGCGCCGGTGATCCGGATAAGCCTGTGCCCCGGGAGCTATTTTGCGCGCCTCGGCAATCCGCTGTTCAAAAACGTCGCAGACGGCGTCCACCTGCACCTGCCTCTGCTGCAGGAACTTTCCCATCAGGAACTTCCCGCGCTCCCCGACGCCAATAAAACCCAGCGCAATCCGGTTATTCGCGCCCAGAATGCGCGAGTAGGAAGCGGCGGTAGCGGCTGCCAGAATCGTTCGTCTCGTCGGCCTGATCATTGTCGCCCTCTCCTATCGGTTGCTATGCTCAGATCGTCAAACTCCGTTTCCGGATCCGCCCATAGTGGCACGGAGGCACCTTGTTTTAGGCGAGCCCGGTTACGACTGTGCCCACTCTTTTCCGACTTCTCTACAGTATCCACACAATGAGCCTGCCCGGGCAATGGAGTCCAATCGCGTCGCCCGGTTGCTTTTCGAGGGGGGAGCAGCGGCAAACCGGGCCATGCGGCGTTGGACAGCGCGTATCGAGTGAGGCAAGGACAGACCGTCCGGATCCTCATCGGCTGGCAGCGCAGCTTCGCGCACATCAGCAGGCCGTAGAACTCCTGCTTGACGAGGTCCGGTGTTTTGCTCCGCAGCACGATCCGCGCCTCGCGCAGAAATGTTCTAAGTGAACAATATTGACGCTAGGATCGCGCGGTTGAGCCCGGGCGAATAGCGGCAATACTCGGATTCGAGCGCGCTCGCAGAACAGTGCGCCACGAACGATGGCTCGGCATAGATTTAGGGACTTTTGAGCGCCTTCGGTAGTTGTATCATCTCAGCGCACGGCGGGAGACACGGCAACGTTCTTTTCCTTTTCGTTCTTGTTCTTACCGCGGTCGAGGCCGAAGTGGGGCTCTTTACGGTTTCCGTCGATCTTGATCTTGAGGAAAGTACCCGCGCCGTTCTTGGCGAAGAAGGGGTCGATTGGTTTCAGAGCCCAACGCTTCCAGCCCGTTTGCGTCTGCGAGACTCTGGCGCGGAGGCGGGAGGTGCCGCGGAAGTCGAGCTCCTCGGAGGCCATATCGTATTGGCCGTTGAGGTCCATAACGGCTCCGGGGATAGCGAACGTAAGGTCCTTAATGCTGAGGGATTGGTCCTCGAGATGGAAAAAGCCGGCGAGGCCAGAGAACACTTCGTCTATCCCTTCATTTTTGGGTTGCCCTTGCGCCTGGCGGCTCAAACCGTCGATTTTATCCTGAATTGTAGAGCTAAGGAAGTGGCCGTTCTCGACCTTAAAGTTGCCGTCGAGGATTAGCTTTTCCTTGACCTTGCCGTCGAGGGGCGGGATGCGGATGTTGGTTTTGAGATAGAAGTCGCCGGTCATGAAAGGCGTCGTGCCTTTCATGGCGAGGTGGAGGAGGTCGGCGAGGTGGCCCTTAGGCATCAGCACGTCGAGGTCGATGGTTTTTCGGGAGTCGCCATTCTTTTTGAGAACGACGCCGGAGGTGGTGAAGTTGGTTTGGCCCAGGGTGGCTTGGATCGGCTTGAGGATGGTATTGCCGTTGGTGCCGTCGACTTCGACGTCGTAGTTGACTTGGAGGGGGACGGGGTTGCCGGCCATGGTGAGGCGGAAGTCAGGGACGGTGGCTTTGCCTTGAGCGAAGATGTGAGAGAGTTCGCCGTTGAAGGATCCGCGGGAGTCGAGGATGCCGGCGATTCCGGAGAAGACGCTGAGGTCGGCGTTCTGGAAGGTGAAATCACCGTTGAGCGGGGTCGCGCCGGGTTCGGCGGCGTTCCAGGGGCCGAAGCCGCCTTTGGCTTCGACTTGGCCGGGGGGCTTGGGATTGCGGAGGGAGGCTTCGTACTTCATGGGGACGCCGAGGCCGGCCGAGAGTAGGCGGATGCGCTGGAGCTCGAATTCGAGGGGCGTTTTGGAGCGGTCTTTGGGAAGAATGACGAGTTTCGCGTTGGTGATGACTAGTTCTTCGATGATGACGTTTTTGGCGTCGGGTTTGAGGGTGGTCTTGGGGCGATCGCCTTTGGGGGGGATGTAGATTTCGAGGCCGTCGAGGATAACGAGGGGGACGTATTTGACGGGGTCGAAGAGTTTGCCGAGGTCGGCAGTGAACGAGAGGTGTTTCATGCGGAAGAGGGGGGTGGTGCTGCCACGGCGGAGGACCACGTTATCGACTTCGACGCCGGCGGATGAGCCGCGGCCTTTGTTGACCCAGAGCTGGACGGGGGAGAATTTAGGAAGGTTGACGCGGAGGGCACCGAGTTCGACGTCGGCTTGGAAGTGTTCGCGGAGGTAGGTGATGGCCTGTTCGCGGATGTACGGTTCGAACTTAGCAGCGAGTTGTTTGGCAGAGTAGTAGAGGGCTCCGATAACACCGGCGACGACGGCGAGGAGGACGAGAACGATGATTTTCCATTTACGCATGTTGTTTTTGGCACCGACGCTGTGGGCCGGGGTGACGGGGAGTTCTGAGTTATTGCCGGAGGACGCGCGGTACAGCGGGATTGGTCAGATGCGCGTGTCGGGGTCGTGCACGGCGAGTTGGATTGTACCCCGGGGGGCGGTGCCGGATGAAGCCCCGGCTTATGTCTTGTCGGCAGGGCACTGCTATTCGACTTCGTTGGGAACGAATGAGATCGTAATGGACAGGGCGTTGTCGAGTGGGACGGTGGTGTTTCGTTTCTTTATAGATACAGCGGCGGAGCGAAGGGTTACGGCGCGGGTGCGGCGGGTAGTATGGGCGTCGATGCGGAATACGGACGTGGGGGTCTTTGAGTTGGATACGACGGTGGGCTCGTTGCGGGGGCGGGGGATTGTTCCGTTGGTACTTGGTGAAGAGGTGGAGGAGGAGTTAGTAGTCCGGGGGATTCCGGTGGCGCGGGTGTTTTCTGATGAACAGTTTTTGCGGGCGGCGAGTTGCCGGTTTGCAGGGGCGTACGACTTGATCGAGTTTGTGTGGACGTTTCGGCGATTTTTGCGGGATGACTGCGCGGATATTTCGGGGGGGAGTTCGGGGTCGCCGGTGATGAATCGGCGGGGTGGAGAGGTTGTGAGCGTGATGAGTACGACGGTGGAGGGGGAGGCACCCTGTTACTTGGGGATGCCTTGCGTGGTGGGCGGTGAGGTGGTTCCGGGGAACTATTCGGCTCCGGTGCTGGGGTTGGGGACTTGTTTTCGGGGGGATGGGTGGTTTGAGCCGAGGATTCCGGGGTGTCCGCTGCCGGTTCTATTGCCTCCGGTGTTAAGCGGAGTGGCGGGGCGGGTGGTACGGGAGGGCCGGGAATGGGGGGTGACGGTGAATGGGCGTTATCGGTATGGGGTGATTGAGGAGCGGGCGGGGTTTTGCGAGAGTGCTGTTTATGGGGGGTGGCGGGACGCAAGTGAGCGGGTGACGGAGGCGATTCCGGATGTGGCTGGGGG
>JANODS010001215.1:0-8297 GCA_031412835.1 Acidobacteriota bacterium
CGAGTAGACATCGTTCCTGACCTTCAGCTCGCCCTCCGCCAACTCCCGCGCCCGGTTCAGGTTCACCTTCGCGTCCGCAAACGCCAGCGCCAACCCGCGGTTGGCCTTCTCGCCCTGCGCCCGACCCAACTGCTCCAATACGTTCAGGTTTTCCAGCTGCCGTTGGGCCGCCTTTGCGTCCCCCGCTGCGACATACAGTTCGCGCATAGTCGCGGCGTAGTCCTGCCACGGCACCGTCGACTGCGCCTTCGTCAGCATCGCGATGCCCTCGGCGCGCTTCCCCTTCGCCGCCAGCGTTTTCCCCAAACCCGCCAACGCCGGATGATAGTTCGGAAACGCCGTCAGCGCCGAACGATAGCTCGCCTCGGCTTCGTCAAGCTGCTTGGCTTTCAACTGCATCTGGCCCAATTCAGCCAAGCACCAAGCCATGTTCTCCCGCTGCGAACTGCCCGCCGCCACGGCCTTCTTCATCAATTCAATCGCCCCCGACAGGTCCCCCGAAATGAAGCGATAGTAAGCCGCCCGGTTGTAGCTCGCCAGGTCTGGCCGCAACGTAACCATCTTCTGATACGCCTCCGCCGCCTGGTCGTATTCGCCCAGCTCCATCAGCGCATCGCCCAACGTCCCGTAACTCCACGGGTCGCCCGGACCGACGGCGATCAGCTCCTTTGAGTACGCGACAACTTGGCGGAAATTGTGCCGTTCCAGCTCAATCTCGCTCCGAATCCGCAGAGCCTCGTAGTTCCGAGCCTCCGCCGAGAGCGTCAGTTCAATCAACTTGCCTGCCCGGTCAAGCCACGCCGGGTCGGCAGTCTCGCGCATCTTCTGCACGTAGGCCCCGGCCTGTAAATTCTGGTAGTGCAAGTCCCCGGGTTTCGCCGCCCGGAGCGTCTCCAGCATCTTAATCCGCTGGTCCGTTCCCAGCCGTTGGAGCTGATCGTTCAACTGGCCATAGGCAGCCGTCAGGGTAAGCAGGAAGAGTAAGGATCGCATAAAAGTCCAAAGGTGCGGAGCGGCCGAAACCGCTCCGCCGTAGGGTTAGTTGGTTGCTTTGCCGCGGCCGTTGGTCCCTTCGATCTGGCTGAAGGAGAACCCGGCATGCGGTGCGGGATGGAACGGGAAACGAGCGAGCGTAGGCACGTCGTTCGAGTTCACCCCATCGCCGAGCGGTGCGGCGTTTTGGAAGCCCGGCACCAGCACCCCGGCCAAAGCCCGGAAGCCGATGTCGACCACGTCGTCGTTCGGACGGCGGCCACCGAACGGCCAACCGGCATTGTCACCGGCCAACGGGCCCAGGCGCTGCTGCGAAGCAAGCGGCGTGGCGCCGATGGTCAGGTCAATCCGAGTGATGTCCGGGACAAACACGCCGAGCAGATCATTGCGCGGAGCTGGCGGAACCGGCAAGCCAAAGACCCCTTTCAGGATCCCGGTGGCAAAGAACGGGTCACCAATAAACTGCGCAAACTGGCGGTCGTTCGAAGGGTCGTTCCGATTCCAGAAGTCCTTCATCGGCAACGGGATCAGCGCTTCCACCGTGAGCGGGTTGCCCACGCGGTCGATCTGCACATAGTCGCCGTAATGCTGCGGATCAGCCGGGGACGGACGAACCGTCACGATCTGCCGCAGCGTCGCCGCCCAGCCCGCAATCTTCGCGTTCGGGTCGGTCGGACCCGTCGGCATCTGATTGTTGGCCGTGAACATGGTGATCGGCGCCTCAATAGCGATCAGGCTGATGTTGTAGCCCGCGAAGCCATCGACGGCGGTCGGAGCCGCCGCGCCAGGTCCCATGTCCGCCGCACCAGCCAGCACCGGGGCCGGAGCACGGAAGTTCAGCGTGTCGAAGGTCGCCCCGCTGTCAAAGTAGAAGGCGTCGTCCCGGGGACCGGCAAACACACGCATCCCATTGGCAAGCTCGAAGACCGCCTTCGAGCCCAAATTGGCCTCGTAGTTCGGCATCGAGTTCGGACCAAGATTCGGCGGAGCCACCGTCAGCGGCTTGCCGTCCTTGTCTCGATCGAAGGTCATCTGCGTGCCCGTCCGGAGGTTCCGCAGAACCACCTTGTAGGTCTGGTTCAGAAAGATACCCGGGCTATCGAGCGACTCGATCTTACCAAAGTAGCTCACGAACGTGGGGTTGGGCCGCAACTCGGTCGCGAACACGATATCTACCTGCATATCGGGGTTGCCATCGAGACCACGGGCGTTGTTGACGTTGAACCGATAGAGAACGCTATCGGAGAACTTATAGTAGCTAGGGCCATTGGCCGGGTTCTGGAAACCCTGCGTACTCATAGACATCACGATCCTGTCGCTCCGGCCTGTTTCGTAACTGCGGAACAGGTAAAAGTCGTTCAGATTGGCCGTTTGGTCTTCAAGTAACAGAGGTCCATTCCGGTGGCTCGCCGCGAAAGCTGTTGCGGAAAGAGCCAGTGCCAGAGTGCCCAGCGAGAGATGACGTAGGGTCATGAATCCTCCTGGTTGGAACTGCACTAGGGTTACGTGACCCCGCACCAATTGGATTGCACTCGAACGGAACTTTTTACGGCTAGATCCGTACTAGCGTCATGAACTGGCTCTGGAACGAATTGAGATGGGTCGTGCGTCGCCTTTCCGGTGCCCCGATGTTCACGGCAATCACGCTGTTTACGCTCGCCGTCGGCATCGGCGCGAACACCGCAATCTTCAGCGTCGTGAACGGAATTCTGCTGAAGCCGCTGCCCTACGCCGAAGCCGAGCGCCTGTTGGCGCTGGGACTGACCGCTCCCGGCGTCGGCATCACCGACCTGCCCCTGTCGCCCTCGACCTACTTCGCGATGCGCGAAGAGGGCCGGACGTTTGAGAACTTTGGCTTGTGGAAGGAGACCGCGGTGAATATCACCGGTTTGGCCGAACCGGAGCGTGTCGAGGGCATGTTGGTGACCCAGGGATTCCTGCCGACTCTTCGAGTGCAGCCGCAACTGGGCCGAGCCTTCAGCGCCGATGACGACCAGCCAGGCCGACCGAAGACGGCCATTCTGACCCATGCGTATTGGCAGCGGAGGTTCGGGGCCGACCCGACCGTAGTGGGCCGGAGCATCCGCGTGGACGGCGAGGCGCGCGAGGTGATCGGGGTACTACCGGCCGACTTTCGGTTCATGGACCTACAGTCAGGCCTGCTGCTGCCCTTCCAGTTCGACCGAAAGGACGCCGTAGTCGGCAACTTCAGCTTTCCTGCCATTGCCCGGCTGAAGAGCGGGGTGACGATGGAACAAGCCAGCGCAGACCTCGCCCGGATTCTGAAGATGCTGCCCGACATGTTCCGGCTGGCACCGGGCATGAGCCGCAACATGCTCGAAAAGACCCGGATGGCACCGAGGATACAGCCGCTGAAGGACGAGGTGATCGGTGACATCGGAAAGGTGCTCTGGGTGCTAATGGCGACCATCGGCATCGTCCTGCTCATCGCCTGCGCAAACGTGGCCAACCTGATGCTGGTCCGCGTGGAAGGCCGCCAGCGGGAGATCGCCGTCCGCGCCGCGCTGGGGGCGAGCCGGATGCGGATCGCCCGCGAGCTACTGCTCGAAAGCGCGGTGCTCGGGTTGGCGGGAGGCATGCTTGGACTCGGCGTGGCCGCCGGGGCGATTGCGTTGCTGCGTGCCTTGGCCCCGCCGTCGCTGCCACGGCTTGAGGAGATCAATCTCGACGCCACGGTGCTCGGGTTCACCGCCGGGCTGTCGGCGCTGGCAGGAATCCTGTTTGGGCTGATCCCGGTTTGGAAGTGCGCCGGGCCGAGCTTGGAGCAGGGCCTGCATGGAGGCGGGCGGACGATGAGCGAAGGGCGGGAGCGACATCGCGCTCGGGGTGTCCTTGTGGTGGTGCAGGTCGCCATGGCCCTGGTGCTGCTGATTGGCGCGGGGTTGATGATCCGGACGATGCAGGCCTTGCAGCGGGTAGAGCCGGGGTTCACGCTGCCCGCGGAGTTGATGACGCTGCGGATCTCGATCCCGAATGTCCGCATGCAGGAAGAGATCACCCGGCGGCTGCAATCGATCCCTGGAGTGCTGACGGTCGGCATGGCCAGTTCGGTGCCTACCGACGGCAACTTCAGCAACGACCCGCTGTGGGCGGAGACGAAGTCCTACCGCGACGGGGAGATGCCTCCCGTGCGGCGCTATAAGTCAGTCGGTCCAGCTTACTTCTCTGCCATGGGCAACCCGCTCAAGGCGGGAAGAGACGTGACCTGGCAGGATATCCATGCGGACCGGCCGGTAGCGATGGTGTCCGAGAACCTGGCCACCGAGCTCTGGGGTTCGGCCCAAGCGGCTATCGGCAAGCGGATCCGCGAGAATCCGACGAAGATTTGGCGAGAGGTGATTGGAGTGGCGGGCAACGAGCGCGACAACGGAGCGGACCGCGCCGCTCCGACGATTGTCTACTTTCCTATGGCCGCTCGACCGAGCGTGGCTTTTGTCATCCGGACGCCGCGAGCCGGCACGGAGGCACTGCTGACCGAGATCCGGCAGCAGATTGGGGCGGTGAACCCGGACCTGCCGATTGCCAGCCCGAGGACAATGAGAGCGCTGTACGCCCGATCGATGGCGCGGACCTCGTTCACGCTCACGATGCTCTCCATCGCGGCAGGCATGGCGCTGCTGTTGGGCGTGATCGGCATTTACGGGGTGATCTCCTACGCCGTCACGCAGCGGACCCGCGAGATCGGCATTCGCCTCGCGCTGGGTGCACAGCAGGGCAGCGTGCGGGCGATGTTCCTCCGCTACGCTTTGACGCTGGCGGCGGTCGGGGTCGTCTGCGGCCTCGCGGCCGCGGTGCCGTTGAGCCGCTTGCTGGGCAGTTTGCTTTTCGAAGTCAGCCCGGCCGACCCGATGACTTACGCCGCGGTTGCCGCAATGCTGGTGGGGGCCGCCGCGCTGGCTGCCTATCTACCGGCGCGGCGAGCCTCAAACGTGGAGCCGATGGCGGCTCTGCGGGCCGAGTAGCTACTTCTTCAGGGTCGGGTAGGTGATGCCGAGCTGTTCCAGGTAAGTCCCGTACTTTGCCGGGTCGTAGTAGAACTTCCGCATCTGCTCCCGGTAGCGGTCCATCTTCTCCCGGTTCAACTCGGTGGCCGGTTGGTCGGTGTCGGCCATCAGCGGCTTGTACTGCAGGTCCTTGGTCTGTACCTCTTTGAAGTACTTCCAGGCCTCGGCCAGAAGCTCCGGGCGGAGGAGATAGTCGAGGGCAGTGGCGGCTTGAACCTTCGCTCCGGTCGCCGAACCCTTGTGCGCGATCGGCGTCGCCTCGGCGATAGCGTTCGCCCAGTGATGCCCGGGCAGATTGGGGATGTTGGCGGGGTACCGCAGATACGTCATCGGCATGATCCAGGAGATGTCGCCAACGTCGTCGGAGCCTCCCCCTTTCCATGGCTGCGGGCCTTCGAGCGCCTTCGGCTTCTCGGGCAGCGGCTCCACCTTTGGCGACCGGACCTCGCGTTGAAGCTCGCGGGCCAGCGTCTGGTCCGCCTCGCTCCACTTAGGCATGCCGACGAGATCGATGTTCTTCTGTTGCACCTCGGCGACCGGCTTGCTGAAGTGGCCGGGCCACGCCGAGCCGACGACGCGCTGCGAGACCGTCGTGCTGGAAGCGAGACTGGCCGCCTTCGCCATCGTCGCGCCAAACTCGGCGAGCTCCTTGATGCGGGGGAAATCCTGCTCGCGGAAGTAGTACCAGACGGTGGCCTCCTCCGGGACGACATTGGGCTGGTCGCCGCCGTTCGAGATGACGTAGTGGGAGCGCTGTTCGGGGCGGAGATGCTCGCGCTTGTAGTTCCACATGGTATTCATCAGCTCGACGCCGTCAAGGGCGCTACGCCCTTTCCACGGGGCTCCCGCGGCGTGCGCGGCCTCGCCCTTGAACGTGAACTGAATGGATACGAGGCCGCTGTTGATGGCGGGTTGGCCGTAGGCGGTGGCGAGCTCGGCACCGACGTGGCAACCGAGCATGATGTCGAGATCCTTCATCAGCCCGGCTCGGATGTAATAGGCCTTGGTGGCAACCAGCTCTTCGGCGACCCCGGGGTAGAGCTTCAGCGTCCCCTTGATGCCGTACTTGATCATCAGATCCTTCAAAACGATGGCCGCGACGAGGTTCACGGCGTTGCCCGAGTTATGGCCTTCGCCGTGGCCGGGAGCACCTTCGACGAGCGGATCATGGTAGGCAACGCCCGGCTTCTGGGAGGCGCGCGGGATGCCGTCAATGTCGGTGATGAAGCCGATGACCGGCTTGCCTTGGCCGTAGGTAGCAACCCAGGCGGTGGGGATGCCCGCCACGCCGCGCTGTACTTGGAACCCATTCTTTTCTAGGATTCCAGTGAGGTACTTCGAGGTCTCGACTTCCTGGAAGCCGAGTTCCCCGAAGCTGAAGACCATGTCGACGATCTCCTGTACCATCTTCGAGCGGGCGTCGACGCCCGCGATCGCTTCCTGCTTCAACTGCTCCAGGTTCGGGGTTTGCGCGAACAGGGCGCTTGAAAAGAGTAGGGCGGCGAAGAGCTTCATAGCTCTCTAGCTTAGCGCTGGGCGTGCTGGCTTTTCATCGGGGCGTTGTAGCGGACGCTAAGGTGGGGCGTGGCGAGCGGTTGGTTGCCCTTAGCCTTCGACTGGAGACAGCTTTCGAGCATGCCGGAGACGATGAGCGTGCGGGCGGCGGGGTAGGGCGCGCGACCGGTCGAGATCATCTCCTCGATCTTACTGACGAGGCAGGCTGAGTAGGTGACGTTTGGGACAGGCGTCAGGAAGAACTGCGTAGACATTGTGCCCTTGCCACGGACCTTGGCGGCGAAGGTGTAGTCCTGCACGGCACCGTTGAGCATGAGCAGCGTCGACTTGAGGCCGTCGGTGTGCTCGATGAGATAGGCGGCGGGCTTGGGGACGAGCTTGCGGAGTTCGCCGCTGGCGACCAGGTTTTGCGTGCGGCCGTCCTTCTCGGTGAGGCCCTTCGGCGTATCGCTGCGAGAGAGGGCGGCGATGAGGAGTTCCTTCGAATAAGGCGCGTACCAGGCGGCGTCGCCTTCGAGCAGTTGGACGGTCTTGACGCCGGTCTCGCCGCCCTTGCGGCGTTCAATCATGCACTGCATCGCTTCGAGAGCATGGTAGTCCATCGGGTCCGAGCCGCCAACCCCGACCATCAACGCTTCGTCAATCTGGCTGCCGAGGGGGATCTCGATATCGGGCAAACGCCAGGTGACGGGGAGCGAGGAACCGGCGAGGATGGGGAACTTCAGGCGCTTGCCTTGGTCGAGCATCCACTTGGCCTTTTCGAAGCTGTAGGAGAGGTGCTTGTCGTTGTAGACGGGGACGGCCCGGCCGTCCTTATCAAAGACTTCGACGCATTGGCGGAAGAATTCGTGACGCGGGTAGAGGACTTGGCCGAGCTCGTTTTTGGGGTAGTCGCCGTGTTCGCCGATGATGACGGCGGCGTCGACGGCGAGCTTGTCGGTGCCGCAGCGGAGGGTTTCGGCGATGGTGGGATAGACCTTGAAGCCGAACTCGGTGGCGCGGGATTGGCTCTGGTCGCCTGCGGGTTTTTGGTCGACGTAGAGCGAGACGATTTGCATGTCCGGCTTGTGCCAGCGGCCTTCGTGGGGGTAGCCGACGAGGAAGCGGTCGGCCATATGTTGGGCGTGGGAGAGGTACTTATAGATGGTGGTGACGATGGCGATGCGCTTCATTAGGACCTCCAGAACGTGGATTCTTTGGCGGCTTGGTAGCGGATGTTGAGATGGGGCGTGGCGAAGCGTTTTTGGCCTAAATGCAAGCTTTCGACGCCTGCAGCGGTGAGGCCGGTCGTGAGCAGCGTCCGTTCGAGCGGGTAGGTCTCTTTGCCGGTGAGGTACATGAGTTCGGCGTTGTAGACGAGGGGGCTAAAGAAGTTGGCTAAAGTCGTCCGACCGTCGGGCATGGGGAGGTACATTTGGGTGGAGAACAGGTCCTTCTGGCCCGTGAGGCGGGCGGAGAAGTTGAAGTCGCGAATCAGGCCGCTCATCAGGATCATGGTGGACATGAGGCCGTCGGAGTGCTTGTAGCGATAGGCGACGGGGCTCTTCACGAGGCGCTTCATGTCGTCGACGGTGGGGAAGATGTTGTTGAAGCCTTCGCGGGCGGGGACGAGGGTATGGCTGCGGCAGAGGGCGGCTTCGACGAGTTCGGTGGGCCACACCTTTTCTTTGTAGGCGGCCCAGAACTCGTCGCCGCGGTAGGCTTGGACCCATTCGACGCCGGACTCGCCGCCCTTGCGGCGTTCGACCATGCCCTGGATGGTTT
>JANODS010001216.1:0-1748 GCA_031412835.1 Acidobacteriota bacterium
AACTGCCCCCCCGCCGAGGCAACTATCAAGTCGTCCCCCGCGACAAACCGGCCCTCCAACAAACCATCCCCGGCCTCCCCCCGCTCTCCCCCGCTACCGCCACCGACGACGCCACCATCCTCAACCGCATGCGCATGACCAAAGCCGTCGACGAAGGCCTCGGCCGCATCCTCCAATCGCTCGAAAACCTCGGCAAGCTCGACGACACCGTTATCATATTCACCTCCGACCACGGCTATTTCTACGGCGAACACTGCCTCAATCCCGAACGCCGCCTCGCCTACGAAGAAACCATCCGCATCCCCCTCCTCATCCGCTACCCCCGCGCCTACCGGCCCCGCACCCGCATCCCCGCCATGACCATGGCCACCGATCTCTTCAACATGTGTCTCCGCTGGGCCGGTCTACCCGCCCCGCCCCCGCCCCGTCGAGACGCCATCCTCATCGAATATTTCTCCGACAACGTCTTTCCCCGCATCCACAAAATGGGCTACCGAGCTATCCGTACCGAACGCTGGAAATACATCCACTACGTCGACCGCGCCGGGGCCGATGAACTCTACGACCTCCGCAACGATCCCTACGAACTCCGCAACCGCATCAACGATCCAAAGGCACCGAAAAAGGCTCTCCAACAGCGCTTGGCCAAATTGATCCTGACCGTCTAATCCCCGCATACAATCGAAAGAGTGGACATCATCCGCCGCACCATGCGCCTCGACCCCGTCGAGGTCCTCGACGGTTACCGCCAAGGCATCTTCCCCATGGCCTACTGCAACTGGCCCTTCTTCACCTGGCACGACCCGCCCCGCCGCGCCGTCCTCCCCCTCGAAGCCTTCCACCTCTCCCGCAGCCTAGCCCGCACCCTCGCCCAAGCCCGCTTCCAAGTCACCTTCGACCAAGCCTTCGTCCGCGTCATGCGAGCCTGCGCCACCCGCGGCACCGACGGCCCCGCCAGCACCTGGATCACCGAACCCCTCATCGAGGCCTATCACACCCTCCATAAAGCCGGTCACGCTCACTCCGTCGAAGTCTGGGTCGACGGCCAACTCGTCGGCGGAACCTACGGCATCCACCTCGGCGCCGCCTTCTTCGCCGAATCGAAATTCCACGCCCAACGCGACATGTCAAAGGTAGCCCTAGCCAGCTTGGTCCACCATCTCCAACGCCAAAACTTCGCCCTCCTCGACGTTCAATACCTAACCCCCCATCTCGCCAAATTCGGCGTCACCGAAATCCCCCGTGCCGCCTACCAAGCCCAGCTAACCGCCGCCCTCGCAAAACCCCGCTCGTTCTCGGTTTAAGCGCTCAAGCGCTTGTAACGCCGCCTCTATCAGCGTAAACTACAATCAGCCCATGTACGTCGTCCTCGCCCTCCTCGCCCTCGCCGCCCTCCTCCCCGCCCAATCCTCCACCCGCGAAGCCTTCCTCTCCCGCCACTGCCTCTCCTGCCACAGCCAATCCGTCAAAGCCGGCGGCTTCATTCTCGAAGGCATCTCCCCCGCCAATCCCACCGCCCACCCCGAAATCTGGGAAAAAGTCGCCAAAAAAGTCCGATCTCAAGAAATGCCCCCCTCTGGCCTACCCCGTCCCGACCCCGTCGCCGCCGCGGCATACGTCCACAGTCTCACCGCCGACCTCGACCGGCAACCCACCTACCCGGGCAGCCCCCTCATCCGCCGCCTCAACCGCACCGTTTACTCCAACGCCATCAGCGACCTCTTCGATATCGACCTCCCCCTCGCCGC
>JANODS010001217.1:0-1680 GCA_031412835.1 Acidobacteriota bacterium
CACCCGCAGCCCCGCCTTCCAAGCGCTCAGGAAAATGTACAGGAACGGAGTAAAACTCCCCAGCACCATCATCGATACCAGCTCCTGGTAAGCCGCCCGCATCGTATCGCCCAACTGCATCACCAGCAGCAACCCCGTCCCCACCCCCGCCAGCGCCACCATCGAAACATGCGGCGTCCGCCCACGCGGATGCACCACCGCAAACACCGGCGGCAACAGCCCATCCTTCGCCGCCGCGTACGACAGCCGCGCCGTCGCCGAAACCAACCCCCCAAACTGCCCCAACATCGTGCACGTCGAAAGCACCGCGAACACCACCGGCAGCCACGCCGCTCCCGCTTGCGCCGCCTGCATAATCCCAAACAAAACGCTCGTCTCCTCCGGCCGCCGCAACACCACCATCGCCAGCGTCGCAGAGCTGTAGATGAACACCGAGATCATCCCCGCCATCCACCCTGCCCGTCCAATCGTCCGCTCCGGGTCTTTGATTTCGCCCCCCATCATCCCCAATAATTCAATCCCCGTCAGCGCAAACGCAATCTGCGACCAAAAGTTCAACGTCGCCAAACCCATCGGCGGAGCCAAGTCCAGCACCGTCGCCGACCCCTGCCGCAGATAAACCACCGTCGCCGTCCCCAGCAACAAACACACCATCAACCACGTCGCCACCCCGCCCAAATTCTGGTTCCACCGCCCCACCCGTACGCCAATCAGGTTCACCCCCACCCCCACCCAAATCGCGACCACCGACGCCCCCACAATCACCGCCCGATTCTCGACGAGCGCCGGGTTAATCGCATACGCCGCAATGCTGACATAAGCCATCGCCGCGTTCGGCAACCAACTCGCAATCCCCACCCAATACAGCCAAAACGCTAAAAAACCATGCCACTCCCCGAAGTCCTCCCGCGTCCAGACGTACTGCCCCCCCGCGTCCGGCCGCCGCCCCGCCAGCACCCCGACGGACTGCGCCATCGGCACCACAAAAAGCAATCCCGCCAACAGAAACAGCGTCACCGACCCCGGTCCCGCATGCGCTGCCGTTGCCAGCCATCTTGTCCCCACGATACACGCCACGCCCAGCAGCGTCACGTCCCGCAATCCCAAAGTCCGATGCAGCTCCCTCATCAGCGAATACGCTTCCGCTGGGCCGCCAGGAACTCGGGCCGCCTCATCATCCCTAGGGTAGCCACCCTCACCACCGAGTCGTTCAGTTTCCGAGCATCTTGCCGAATCTGAACCCCCGCCGAATCAAACAACCGATCCTCCGCGAAAAGCCGCCTCGCCCACAATAGCAATACCGAAGCGCCCTTGGTCATACGAACAAACCATATCATGCGGCTCCCCGTCGGGAGTTACACTGGATCGAAAAATGGCTCGAAACACACGCCCCGAAAGTGCCCCCCGGCCGAACACCACGACCAGCCTCTATTGCCAACCTTCCGGTAACACCGCCGTCTCGGGCCCCACCCCGTGCGCGTAGTATCCAAACTCCTGTTCGAACGGTGATCCTTCGCCAATCGACCCATCAATAAGCTCGGCCGAGCGTCAGGAAACTCACCTAAAATCGACTGGCTCACGATGACAACAACATCATCGTCATCCGATGTAATCCCCGCCACCCGAATCACGTGCTCTAACTGCAAACGGGTCATAAATCTTCCATCGCTCCTTCGGACG
>JANODS010001218.1:0-4444 GCA_031412835.1 Acidobacteriota bacterium
CGAACCCTGCGCTGCCCGTCGGAACCACCGGAGCCGCCTATCGGGTCGCTCTCTCCGCCGCCGGCGGGTCGCCGCCCTACCGCTGGACGCTGGCCTCCGGAAGGCTGCCCGATTTGTTGACGCTCGGTAGCGATGGCGTCCTCAGCGGCGTCCCGAGCGAGACTGGCCAGTTTGCGTTTACGGTTCGGGTGGCGGATGGGGCGGGAGCAACGGCCACCGCGGCTGTCAGCTTGACAATAAACCTTGCTCCGCCGGTGATTCTCTCCGGCGGCATCGTGAATGCGGCTAGCTTCACAGGCGGTGCCATAGCGCCCGGGGAGATCATCACCGTCTTCGGCGGGCCTTTCGGAGAACGCGCCGTCCGCGTCTTCACGCTCGATGCCAATGGTCGCGTGCCGACCCGCATCGCTGGCACCCGCCTGCTGATCGACGGTGTCCCGGCTCCTTTGCTGTACGTCGCCTCCGGGCAGCTCAGCGCGATCGTGCCGTACGGCATTAGTGGAAAGGCCACCGTTCCCGTTGCCCTGGAAGCCGAGGGGTTGGTGGGTCCCGCGGTGCAGGCCAACGTCGCCAGCAGCGCCCCCGCGATCTTTACGCTGGATAGCTCCGGAAAAGGCGCGGCGGCGGCACTCGTAACGCAAGACGTAATCACCCTGTACGTTACCGGCGAAGGGTTGTTGCAGCCCAGGCCAATCGATGGGGCCGTGGTCGCCGAGCCGCTGCCGAGGCCGGTGCTTCCGGTACGGGTGCTTCTGGGGGGGCGGGACGCCGAGGTGCTTTACGCCGGAGGTGCCCCGGGCCTCGTCGTTGGCCTGATGCAGGTCAATGTCCGCGTGCCCGAAGGCCTTCGCGGAGAGGCAATCCCCGTCACGGTCCGCGTCGGGACGGCGGATAGTCCGGCTGGTGTTACGATTCGCTACTTGCCGTAATCGGCTAGTTGGAAAATAATCGACGAAAAGTAGCGGAACCGACACTAACCGGTTTCCGGACGTGCTAATCTATGATCTGTGCCGCAATCGCGGCCAGCGATTTTTGATCGCTGAGTTGACAGGTTTGCCCTGTCTCGCTACACTTGTAAGGTTTGCTGTTAGCGGTTCTCTGAATCTGCTTTCGACTACCACTTCACGATAAGCCTGAGCGCAATGCCTGGGTCTCTTAGAGAGCAGTACATCTAAGCAGTTGAAGTCCGGTTGATAGCCCGCCCCGAGGTTCCTTCGAGACTTTGAGCTCAGAAGGGGCATGGGCGAGTCCCAAGATCCTCTCCGCACCATCAACGGTCGCCCATCCAAGGCCGTTCATCACAAAACAGAGTTCTGTGGTCGCAATAGGAAGGCTCCCAGCCGGAATTTGCTTGACCGAGAGAATTCGAACATCTCGAAACAAAAAAAGATTTTTAAGTTTTTCTAAGAGGGTATTCGTGCCTACGTTCAACCAGCTCGTTCGTAAGGGTCGTATTGCGATCCGTTACAAGACGGCTAGCCCGGCTCTGCAGGCTTGTCCCCAGAAGCGCGGAGTTTGCACCCGCGTCTACACTACCACACCGAAAAAGCCCAACTCGGCGCTGCGTAAAGTTGCCCGTGTTCGCTTGACGAACGGGATCGAAGTTACGACCTACATTCCCGGTGTTGGCCACAATTTGCAGGAGCATTCGATTGTCCTGATTCGTGGCGGCCGTGTGAAAGACCTTCCTGGCGTTCGCTATCACGTTGTTCGGGGAACCCTTGACACCGCTGGCGTGGCCAACCGCAAACAGAGTCGCTCCAAGTACGGCGCTAAGCGCCCGAAATCGTAATTTTTTTGAGGATTTAACGTCTTATGCCGCGTAGAAGAAGTGCGGAAATTCGCGAAGTTCAGCCCGATCCGATGTTTGGATCGACGTTGGCTGAGAAATTTGTCAACTCCATGATGTGGGATGGCAAGAAAACCATTGCACAGAAAGTGTTCTATGCAGCCATGAACAAAGTCGCGGAGCGGTCTGGCGAAGACGCTCTGAAAATGTTCAAGAAGGCCGTTGAGAATGCCAAGCCGATGTTAGAAGTGAAGACGCGGCGGGTTGGTGGTGCGAACTACCAGGTCCCCGTCGAAGTTCCGCAAAACCGCAGAACCTCCCTGGCGATTCGTTGGATCGTCCTCAATGCTCGGAATCGTCCTGAAAAGGGCATGCCGGAGCGGTTGGCTGGTGAGTTGCTCGACGCGGCGAATCTCCGCGGCGGCGCCATCAAGAAAAAGGATGATGTTCACCGTATGGCCGAAGCCAACAAAGCTTTTGCCCATTATCGTTGGTAGTTGCGAAGACCGATTAACTAACTCCTCCCTATGGCACGTACCGTACCACTTCTGAAAATGCGCAACATCGGCATCATGGCCCACATTGATGCTGGTAAAACTACGACCACTGAGCGGATTCTGTATTACACCGGTCGTACGTACAAGATTGGCGAGGTGCATGAAGGCACCGCGATCATGGACTGGATGGAGCAAGAGCAGGAGCGTGGCATCACGATCACCTCCGCGGCGACGACTTGCCAGTGGCGCGACATTCAGATCAATATCATCGACACTCCGGGTCACGTGGACTTCACGGCCGAAGTAGAGCGTTCGCTCCGAGTTCTTGACGGTGCTTGCGCGGTGTTTGACGCCGTCGCCGGTGTTCAGCCCCAGTCCGAAACCGTGTGGCGTCAGGCCGATAAATACCGGGTTCCCCGGATCTGCTTCATCAACAAGATGGACCGCGTCGGTGCCGATTTCTACCACGCTGTCGATACGATCATTGACCGCTTGAAATGTCGTCCCGTTGCGATCCAAATCCCGGTCGGAGCGGAGGAGAATTTCCTCGGTATCGTGGACTTGGTTACGATGACGGCGCGCATTTGGCGTGACGACTCCCTCGGTGCCGAGTTCGACGACGTGGCGATCCCCGAAGATCTTCAGGACAAGGCTGACGAATACCGGGCTCTCCTTGTGGAAGCGGTTTCGGAAACCGACGACCTGCTGATGCAGAAGTTCTTTGACGGTGTCGAAATCACTCAAGAAGAGTTGATGGCTGGTATCCGCAAAGCAACCTTGCTCCAGAAGATTTTCCCTGTAATTTGTGGTTCGGCTTTCAAGAACAAAGGTGTTCAGAACCTCCTCGACGCCGTTTGTGACTACCTGCCGCACCCGTTGGATATCCCTTCGATCGAAGGTAAAAATCCCGACAACGACAAAGTCGAACACCGGATGGCGGATGATGCCGCGCCCTTTTCGGGCTTGGTCTTCAAGATCATGACCGACCCGTTCGTCGGCCAACTGGCCTTCATTCGTGTCTACTCCGGTAAGCTTTTCGCGGGAACCTCGGTCTACAACGCCGCCAAGGGCAAGTCGGAGCGTGTCGGACGCC
Organism: Acidobacteriota bacterium; assembly: GCA_031412835.1. Classification (GTDB taxonomy): domain Bacteria; phylum Acidobacteriota; class Terriglobia; order Bryobacterales; family Bryobacteraceae. The sequence goes on from JANODS010001218.1 coordinate 3,380, forward strand.
TCGTTAAGATGCACGCGAACAAACGCGAAGACATCACCGAGATTCTGGCTGGCGACATCTGCGCCTGCGTCGGACTGAAGCAAGTCTCGACCGGTGACACCATTTGCGACGAAAAGAACCCCGTACTCCTTGAACGGATTGATTTCCCCGCACCCGTTATTCAATTGGCGATTGAGCCGAAATCAAAGCCGGACCAAGAAAAGATGGGTATGGCCATCAGCAAACTGGTCAACGAAGATCCTACGCTCCGCGTCACGACCGATATCGAAACGGGTCAGACCATTCTTGCGGGAATGGGCGAACTGCACCTCGAGATCATTGTCGACCGCATGCGCCGCGAATTCGGTGTGGAGGCCAATGTCGGCAAGCCGATGGTGGCTTATCGCGAGACCATTCGGACGAATGCGGCCGGCGACGGTCGTCACGTTCGGCAGAGTGGTGGCAAGGGCCAGTATGGTCATGCGAAAATTCGCATCGCGCCGCTAGAAGAAGGGAAAGGATTTGAATTCGAAAACGGAACCGTTGGCGGTACCGTGCCGAAAGAATACATCCCTGCGATTCAGAAAGGGATCATTGAGGCGCTCGAAGGCGGAATCCTGGCCGGCTATCCAATGTCCGATCTGAAGGTTACCCTGTACGACGGCAGCTATCACGATGTCGACTCTTCCGAAATGGCGTTCAAGATCGCGGGCTCGCTCGCCATCAAAGACGCTGTCAAGAAAGCCAAGCCCGTCCTGCTTGAACCGGTCATGTCGGTGGAAGTGGTTGTCCCTGACGAGTACATGGGGCCGGTAAACGGCGACCTGATTTCTCGGCGAGGACGCCTGGAAGGCATGGAAATGCGCGGCACCACACAACTCATCAAGTCGATGGTTCCCCTGAGCGAAATGTTCGGTTATGCGACCGAACTCCGCAGCAGGACCCAGGGACGCGGCAGCTTCACGATGCACTTTGGGCGGTACGAAGAAGTCCCCACGAACATCGCAAACGAAATTATCGCAAAGGCGCAGGGCAAGCCCAACGCTTAGGCGGACTCAGTTTTCACTAACCAGGAGAATCCCGGAA
>JANODS010001219.1:0-1155 GCA_031412835.1 Acidobacteriota bacterium
GCAGCGGGAACACGTTGACGCTGACTCTGAACTATCTCGCAAAACCAGCCTTTGCGGGTCCGCGCGGGATCTGGGGCGCGGTACAGACCTTGACGTCGCAGACGAGCTCCTGGAAGCCGCTCGGCGCTTGGCTCGTGCCACCATAAACGATAAGGAAGGTGGCGATGAATCATTCGAATCCGCGATCCACGTTGTTGCAGCAAGCTTGGATAGGCGATGCCGTTCTGGCGCTCTACGTACGGGAGCGCATTCTCCGCGAACAAGGAAAGGTCGATGGCGATCTATACACGCGGATGACCAGCAACCATTTCTTGAGCGCGATCGGCGAGCCGAGCGCCGTCGAAGCCGAGATCGGCGAACACTTCAGGACCGGAGGCCTTTCCGGCGCGTTCCAATTCATCGAGGATCGGCTAATCCCGGTCTTCGAGCGGCAGGAATCCAATCGCCGGAAGCGCCTATCCCTGACCTGAGGCACCACTCTCGTCGACCAGCGAAGGCCTAGCCAGCGCCTCCCCCTTACTGAACGAGATGGTATCGCTCCTGTCGCGGAAGCACCCACTTCATCTTGCCCTCCGGCGTCAGCCAAGCCTCCTCCTCCATCCCCACAAATAGCTCCTGCCCGTTCCACTCGGGCACTGGCGTCCTCGCCGAAAGCTCAATCGAAAACCACGTCCCCGTCTTCAAGGGCACGTCACCGCGCCCAGGGACCCCCTGCTGCCGGTCCCATAGCCCGATGATCGGTCCCGCCCCGTGGCCGTGGTCGCCGATCGGATGCGAATAAACCGTACCCCGTATACCCTCGTCAAGCACCTGCGCCAACGTCTCCGACAACACTTCGTTGCCCGACCGGCCCGGTTTCATCCGTTCGAGCAGTAAGTCCTGCATCCGCTTCGCCTTCTCCAGCGCGCGTTGGATCCCCGGCGGAGGGACCGTCTCGCCCGGCTTCAACACGTAGCCCATATGCTGCGTATCCGTGTTCAGCCGCAGACCCTGAACCCCGAAGTCCAAATGCAGCACGTCGCCCCGCTCAATCACCACCGGACCATCCTCGGACAAAAAACTCGCCGCCGTCGCCACCGCCTTCGCCTCCCGCTGCACCCGAACCGAAGGCTGGAACCAAGTCCCCAAACTCCGGTCGGCCACCTGTTGCCGAAG
>JANODS010001220.1:0-2689 GCA_031412835.1 Acidobacteriota bacterium
GGGCCGGTGACGTAGAGATAGCCCGCGGGACCGAAGGCGAGGTGGTAGGCGGAGATCGACGGTTCGATGGTGGCGAAGACGTAGATTTGGCGGTCGCGGGAGATTTTGAAAATAGTTCCGGAGCGGTCACCGACGTAGAGGTTTTCGTCTTCGTCGAAGGCGAGACCGGTGGCGACGCCCATTCCTTCGACGTAGATGGACATTTCGCCGCGGGGGGAGGCTTCGTAGACGGTGCCATCGTTGCGGGAAGAGATGTAGAGAATGCCGTCGCTATCGAAGGCGAGGGCGGTGGCGTTCATGATGTCGCTGAGGAAGGGCTTGGCACCTTCGGCGGAATCGATGCGGTAGACGCTGACCGGGGAGCGTTGGCCGCGGGTGCCGGAAAAGGTGGTGAAGATGTGGCCGAAGCTATCGACGGCGGGACTGGAGACGGGATGGAGGCCTTCGGCGAGGGGGATGCCGATGTCGCAGAACCAGGCGGGGCTGGTGTTGGGGCCGCTGGAGATGGTGAGTTCGCCGGAGGCGAGTTCGGGGACGCGGGCGATGACGAGGGAGTCGGAGCCGACGACGATGGGGGCGGATTGTTCGCCGAGCATGACGCGGGGGCGGGAGTCTTTGGCGAAGCCCTTGCCGCGGATGCGGAGTTCGCCGCCGGGGATGGCGGCTTCGGGAGAGACCTGGGAGATCATCGGGGACGGGGCAACGATTTTGCGTGGGGGCATGGTGGTAAGCGAAGAACTCCTAATACAGATTGTTCCACCCGGCCACCCGCATCACAACCGCGCCGTAAATTCCGGCGAGGACGTCGTCGAGGACGATGCCGTATCCGGCGGGCAGTTTTTCGACGCGGCGGATGGGGAAGGGCTTGGTGATATCGAAGAGACGGAAGAGGATGAAGGCCAGGAGCCAGGCTTGCCAGGTGCGGGTGTGGACGGCGGCGGCGAGGGTGATCCATTGGCCGAGGACTTCGTCGATGACGACGTCTTGGGGGTCTTTTCGGCCGGTGATTTGGGCGTGGATGGTGGAGGCCCAGATGCCGGGGATGAGGAAGATGGCGGTGAGGATCCAGGGGGAGACGGGGACGAGGTAGGCGACGAGGAGGGCGGCGAGGGCGCCGGCGGTGCCGGGGCCTTTGGGGACGCGACCGCAGCCGAAAAAGGTCGCCAGACCGCTAGCGATTTGATTCTTCATCTTCCGGAGGGAGGTCGAGATCGGCGAGTTCGTCGAGGCTGAGGGGGGTGGCGATCACGTATTTTTCTTCGGCCCAATTGGCGAGGTCGACGAGCTTGCAGCGTTCGCTACAGAAGGGCATGGCGGGGTCGCCGAAGGAGACAGGCCTTTTGCAGATGGGACACTTCATATTCTTTATCGGTGGGGGAGCACGTTGGGAGTGGAGTGGGGGGCGAGGATCGGGAAGTGATGATGGGCCGAGAGGATGGGGGCTCCGAAGTCGATGAGGTTGCCGACGAGGTCGTAATCGTGGGCTTCGGTGACGCGGAGGCGGCGGATCTGGCCGGGGGCGAGGACGCCATCGCCGGGGTCGGAGATGTAGCAGACGCCGTCGATTTCGGGGGCTTGCGTGGAGAGGCGTGCTTGCCAGAGGAGGTCTGATTCCGAAGACGGGCCTTCGACGAGGACGCTCATTTCTTTGCCGATGAGGGCTTGGTTGGCCTTCTTGCTGATTTTGCGTTGTATGGCCATGAGGCGGCGCTTGCGGTTGTAGATGGTTTTGGCGTCGACTTTTTGGTCGAGGTGGTAGCTGGCGCTGGTTTCGACGTCGGAGTAGGAGAATACGCCGAGGCGGTCGAATTGAGCGGTTTGGACGAACTGGCAGAGCTCTTCGAAATCGGCGTCGGTTTCGCCGGGGAAGCCGACGATCATGGAGGTTCGGACGGCGACTCCGGGGATGGTGGCCCGCATGTTTTCAAGAAGCTTGAGGAAGGCGTCGCCGTGTTGGCCGCGCTTCATGCGTTTGAGGACGTTGCGGGAGGCGTGTTGGAGGGGGATGTCGATGTACTTGACAAGCGACTGGTGGGCGGCGATGGTTTCGAGGAGGATGGGGGTAACGCGGTTGGGGTAAGCGTAGAGAAAACGAACCCATTTTTCGTGGGGCGTTTCGATTACGGCGAGGCGGGCGAGGAGGGTGGCAAGGCCGTTTTTGAGGCCGAGATCTTCACCGTAGCTGGTGACGTCTTGACCGATGAGATTGATTTCGCGGACGCCTTCGTCGAAGAGGCGGCGGGCTTCAAGGATGAGGCCTTCGAAGCGGCGGCTGCGGAAGTTGCCGCGGAATTGGGGGATGATGCAGAAGGTGCAGGGGTGGTCGCAGCCTTCGGCGATCTTGATGTAGGCGTGGTGTTTGGGGGTGGTACGGATGCGGGGGGAGCCTTCGTGGTAGAGGAAGGGCTCGATGGGGGTTTTGGAGGGTTCGAGACCTTCGCAGAGGGCGGCGATATTGGCGAGTTCGTTCGTGCCGAGGACGGCATCGACTTCGGGGAGGTTGGCTAGAATGTCGCTACGATGGCGTTCGACGAGGCAGCCGGCGACGACGAGGCGCTGGGCGCGACCGGTGTGTTTGAACTGGGCCATTTCGAGAATGGTATCGATGGACTCCTGCTTGGCGGGGTCGATGAAGGAGCAGGTGTTGACGACGATGACGTCGGCGTCTTCGGGGTGGGCGGTGAGTTCG
>JANODS010001221.1:0-5476 GCA_031412835.1 Acidobacteriota bacterium
GGGGCACGGGGTCGAAGTCGAAGAGGACGCGAACGCCGGCGAGTTGGTTGGCGACACGGCCGCGGCTATCGAGTTGGGCACCGACGAGGGCGGCGGGGCCCAGGTTGGTGCCGAAGATGGTGATGATTTGACCGGGGGAGACGGCACCGGTTTGGTAGCTGGCGGCGTGGACGACGCCAGCGGAGGTGACGGCTGGGGTTAAGGCGGAAACTGCCAGGGAGACCGGGATGCGGGTGGCGACGCCGAGACTTGTGTTCGTGATGGTGATGGCGCCCGCGTAGTCGCCGATGGTGAGCGCGCCGGGGGTGGCGGTGACGTTGATGATGCCCGCGCCGCGGCCGCTGGCCGGGTCGACGGTGAGCCAAGCGGGGGAGGCGGTGACGGTCCAAGCGGGCTGGCCGAGGTTGACGCGGAGGGTGATCGATTGACGTTGGGCGGGGCCCCCGGGGCCGGAGGAGAAGGCGAGACGATCCGGAGTGATGGTGAGGGGGCCGACGGCGTCGGGATCGGCGACGGCGATGATCGCGGCGTCGAATTGGCCGCCGCCGAAGGTGGGCTGGGCGGCACCGGGGGAGACGGGGAGGTTAGTGGATGCGGTGCTGCCGACGAGGTAGACGGTGCTGGCGGAATCGACGGGGCAGGCGACGAACTCATCGAGACCGGAGCCGCCGAGGTAGCTGGCTTGGATGATGGAGGTGCCAGCACCGTTGAGCTGGGCGAAATAGCCATCGCGGGCTCCACCGTAGCCGCCGGGCTGGATGGGGTTCCGAGTAGTTATGTTGGGCGATTCGGTGCGGCCGACGACGTAAACGGAGCCGTCGGGAGCGAGGCGGACTTGTTCGAGGGCGTCGAGGCCCGCGCCGCCGAGGTAGGTGGCGGTTAGGAGTTGCGTGCCGGTGGGGTTGACCTTGATGAAGAAGCCATCCTGATTTCCGCCACGTTCGCGTTGGACGGCGTTGGGGGTGACGGCGAGGTCACCGGAGGTCGTTTCTCCGACAGCGTAGACGTTGCCTTCGGCATCGACGGTGATGGCTCGGATTGCGTCGGTGCTCGTGCCGCCGAAGAAGGTGGAATAGGCGATGCCTTCGCCGTTGGGGGTGAGTTTGGTGAGAAATGCTTCGCCGGAAAACAGGGCCCCTTTGTAGTTGGTTTGGAGCGCACCCTGAGTGATGGGGTAATCAAACGATGCAGTGGTTCCGGCGAGATACATCGCGCCGGTGGCGTCAACGGCGATGGCGAAGAGACTGTCAGCGGCGGTACCGCCGAGGTAAGTGGAGTATAAGATATTCGAGCCGGTGGGAGTGAACTTCGAGACGAAGCCGGTGAAGTTACCGCCGCGGTTAGTGCGTTGGCCGGCGTTCGTGAAGAAATCGAGGGAGTAAGTAATGCCAGCGACGTAGATATTGCCGGCAGGATCGAGCGCGAGCTTAGTTACTCGATCCTCAAGGGAGCCGCCCCAGAGGGTAGAGAAGAGGAGGCTGGCGCCGGAGGGATCGAGGATCCCGATGATGGCGTCGGAGCCGAGCGGGGGGCCGCCTTTGAACTCTGTTTGGCGGGGATTGCGGAGGGGATAGTCAGGGGACGTGGTGAGTCCACCAAAGGCGACCGCGCCTTGGGGGGTGATAGCAATGTCAGTGATGGTGTCGGCACCACCGCCGCCGATGAGAGTGGAGAAGAGGAGTTGGCCGGTGGGCGAGAACTTAGCGATGTAAGCGTCGGTGCTGCCGCGGCCCGTGGCTTGGACGACGCCGGCGGTGGTGCGGAAGTTAGCGGAGTTCGTTCCGCCGGCGATGTAAAGATTCTTGGCCGCGTCGACGGCGGCGGAGGTGGGGGCGTCGACGCGATCACCGCCGAAGTAAGTGGAGTAAGTCACTACGGGGTCGATGATTAGGGGGTAGGCGGGATTGTAAGTGCCGAGGACGAAAGTGGCGGTTTGACCGTTAAGTTGCCAGCGGGCGGGGACGGGGACGCGACGACCGGCGATGGTTTGAAAGGCCACGGGGGGGCGTTGGTAGAGGTCGCCGACGATAAGTTCGCCGGTGGAGGCGAGGCGGGGCTTGGCGTGGGCGAAGTGGAGGCGGATGAGGGAGGGATCGGCACGGGGGGCGAGTTCGAAATCGTACTCGAGGAGTTGGGTGCGGGCATGGAAGAGGAGATCGATGCCGGGATAGAGTTGGGGGTAGCGGACGGATTCGGAGTTAGTGAGGTTGTGGGTCCACTTGGTGGGGTCAGAGCCGCGTAGGATGTGCGTGCGGGCGACGGTGAGCTGTTCCTGTTGTGGGGGGACGGAACGAGCACCGGGGAAGGAGAGCTCGATGGCAGTGGCGGCGGAAAGGGCGGATGGCGCGAGGTAGGCTCGACTGAGGCCGAGGCCGAGGAGGCCTTGGGGAGTGCGGTGGATGAAGCGGACCTCGGGGGCGGCGGGGTCGCGGTGTTCCTCGAAGTAAGTCGTGGCCGAGTAAGCAAACGGGACGAGGCTATGAACAACTAGGAGTATAAGGGTCGCGCGAGTCATCAACCCACTAGTATATGTGCTACAAAGGGAGGCTATGGAACGCCGCTGGGTGGTGCTCGGATTGCTGTTCCTCGGAGTCGTGGTCAGCTACATGGACCGGGGCAATTTGAGTATTGCGGCGGTGCCGATTATGGCGGAGTTTCGGCTGACGTCGACGCAGATGGGGCTGTTGCTGTCGAGCTTCTTCTGGACGTACGCGCTGTTTCAAGTGCCGGGCGGGGCGCTTCTTGACCGGTTCGGGATTCGGAAGCTGTATGCGGGGGCGTTCTTCATTTGGTGCTTGGCTTCGGCGGCGACGGGGTGGGCGCGGAGTTTTGAAGAGGTTCTGGGGCTGCGGTTGGTGTTGGGGATGGGGGAGGCGATTGCGCCGATCGCGAGTATGTCGTTTATCAAGCAGAATTTTGATGAACGGGAGCAGGGATTGCCGACGGCGATTTATGTGGCGGGGTTGACGATGGGGCCGGCGATTGGGGCGCTGCTGGGTTCGAGTTTGATTGAGTGGCTGGGTTGGAGGGCGATGTTTGTCGTCACTGGATTGGGTGGTTGCTTGTGGCTGGTGCCGTGGTGGTTGTGGGCTCCGGAGGGTATGCCCGCGGCGAGGGAGAGCGCCGGGGAGGTGGCTTCATTAGGGCAGTTTTTGCAGGCTCCGGTGGCGTGGGGGCTGGCGCTGAGCGTGTTTTTCTACTCGTATTTTTGGTTTTTCGTGGTGACTTGGGTGCCGGCGTACCTGATGCAGGTGCACGGGTTTCCGAACTTAAAGATGGGTTATACGATGGCGCTGCCGTTGGGGGGGATGGCGCTGGTGAACTTGGCGGGCGGGGTGTGGGCGGACCGGGTATTGCGGGGGGCGGCGGAGCCGTTGGCGCTGCGGAAAGTGTTTGTGTGTACGGGGTTTTCGCTGGCTTCGATTTTGATGGGATTGGCTTGGGTGGAAAAAGGGGGGCCGGTGATTTGGGTGTTGCTGGCGTCGTTGATGGGTGTGGGGATCGGGGCGGGCAATTACTGGGCGATGTCGCAGGCGGCGGTGCCGCGGGCGCTGGTGGGGCGGGCGTTAGGGTTTCAGAACATGGTGGCGCAGTTGGCGGGGGCGTTGGCTCCGCTGGCGACAGGGGTGCTGTTGGGGACGGGGCAGGACTATACGGTGGCGATTTTGGTAGCGGGGGCTTGCCCGCTGGTGGCGGTGGCGGCCCTCATGTTCCTGGTTAGAAGCGGCAGGACGCCGGATCGGGCTTGAGGAAGTAAGCGCGGAAGTTTTTCGCTTTTTTGTCCATGCAGCCGACCAGGTTGAGGATTTGGACTTTGCGGAATTGGACGGGGTGGCTTTCGCTTTGGAGGGAGATGGAGCCGGAGTCGAGGAGCTTGCCGTCGGTTTTGACGGCGGGGTCGTGGTTGGAGACATTGCCGCCGCCGATTTGGGGGTGTTCGTATTTGAGGACGGATTGGCCGTTGATGATGTGTTCGATGGACTCGGAGCCGTGGACGACGACTTCGGCGCGGACCCACTGGTCGCCGTCGAAGGTGGGGGAGGTGGAGTTGAGGCAGTGGGCGGTGAAGAGTTTGCCGTCGCGTTCGACGTTGGTGCCGGGGGTGCAAAGGTTGCCGGTGGTCCGGGGGCCTTTGCCGAGACCGCCGAGGAGTTGGACTTCGATGGAGATCGGGAAATCCTGGTCTTTCTGCATGGTGGCGGCGGGTTGGCCGTGGACCATGATGCCGCTGTTGCGGGTGGCCCAGCCGGGGCCTTCGACGGCTTGGTCGGAGACGAAGCGGTATTCGACTGCGATGATGTAGTAGGAGAAGGGGGTGTTGTAGAAGAGGTGGCCGAAGCGGCTGGAGAACTTGTCATAGCCGTCGTAGCGGACGGTGAGGAGGTCGTTTTCAACGCGGAAGGTGTTGGCGAAGTTTTCACCGACGGGGTAGCCGGTGATTTTCGGGGTCCAGCCGGTGAGGTCCTTGCCGTTGAAGAGGGGGAGCCAGTCTTTTTTATCGGCTGGTTGGTTGGCTTGGGGGAAGGCGGCGGCGGCGAGGAGGAGGAGAGCGCAAAACGGTTTCACGACTGCGAGTATATCGTGGAGTCAACGGGGGCGGTGGGGGACAAGGCGGCGGGAGCCATGGATGAAACGAATGATCAGGATTCGCTTGGGGCGAATGAAATAGATCAGCCGATAGCTCTGGACAAAGAGTTCCCGAATGGAATCGTCCTGATACTCGGGGACGATCCGCCCCCGCAGCGAATGGGTTTGGAGCGATTGGCCGGCTGCATCGGCCTCGTCGTTTAGCACATCGGCAGCACGCTGCGAGTCTGCCGCGGTGAAGTCGAACGCCTCTCGAAGTCCACGCAGGGCAGACTGAGTCCAGACTACTTGGGTCGCCAAGACTTCATCTCGGCCGCCGCTTCCTCTAGCGTGTAGAAGGGTCCCGTTTCGGCCTCCTGCAGGCCGAGTTCGATCTCTCGGCGGACGTAGATGGCGTACTCAACGTCTTCGTAGGTGGCATCGTCGGGGAGCCGATCGATGAGAGCGTGGATTTCTTCTTTAACGCTGGCCATGGTTTGATTATACGGCGCTAGGCGAACAGATCGGTGACCACCTTGCCCTTGACGAGTTCGCGGGGCTGGTTCAGGTGGTTGCGGATCTCCATGTCGGGGTCGATACCGAGGGCGTAGTAGATCGTGGCGAGAAGGTCGTTCGGGTGGACCGGCTTCTCCTTCGGGCTCGAAGCGGTCGCATCGCTTTCGCCGTACTGCATGCCGCGGGCGATACCCGCTCCGGCGACAACCGCGCTGTAGCAATACGGCCAATGATCGCGGCCATCGGGGCTGTTGCTGTTGCCGCTCGTCGAGACTCCCATGCGGGGGCTGCGGCCGAATTCGCCGACGGCGACAACCAACGTTTCCTTCAGTAGGCCACGCTGGTCCATGTCGTCCAGCAGGGCCGAGAGGCTGCGGTCGAGCTTGGGGCAGTG
>JANODS010001222.1:0-1345 GCA_031412835.1 Acidobacteriota bacterium
GCGCGGTCAAACGTGCATTTGCTTTCGAAGTTTGGGGCGCACGTTGTGCTGTGCGGCCCGGCTTCGCTACTGCCGGCGCAGTTGGCGCAGTTAGCTCCGAATGTGACGCTGACGTACAACATTCGAGAGGCGATTCAGGACGCCGACGTGATCATGATGCTGCGCGTGCAGTTGGAACGGCAGCATGAAACGCCGTTTCCGCCGGGCGACTATTTCAAGTTTTATGGGCTGCGGTTGGAGCATTTGCAGCACGCCAAGCCGAATGTGATTGTGATGCATCCGGGGCCGATCAACCGGGGACGGGAGATTTCGTCGGAAGTGGCGGATTCGAACCGGTCGGTAATTTTGAACCAAGTGGAGAATGGGATCGCCGTACGGATGGCGGTTCTCGAACGGGTGATGGGAGCATCGCAGCAATGAGTACGTGGTTGATTAAGAATGGCCGCGTTTTGGACCCGGCGAACGGGATCGATACGGTGGCCGATGTCCTGCTGATGGACGGCAAGATTGCGGGGGTCGGGCCGAACTTGACGGCATCGAACGCGCAGATTTTTGACGCTACGGGAATGGTGGTGGCGCCCGGTTTTGTCGATATGCACGTGCATTTTCGCGAGCCCGGCTTTGAGCATTCTGAATCGATCGAGTCGGGCGGCAAGGCGGCGGCGGCGGGCGGTTTTACGAGCGTTGCGTGCATGCCGAACACGATGCCGGTGAACGATTCGGCGACGGTGACGACCTATATTGTCGAACGAGCGCGGCGGCTTTCGCCCGTGAACGTGTATCCGATCGGAGCGATTACGAAGGGCAGCGCCGGGGAAGAGTTAGCGGCAATAGGGTCAATGAAACAGGCAGGGATCGTCGCGATTTCCGACGATGGGCGACCGGTGATGAACGCGCGGGTGATGCGCCGTGCGATGGAGACGGCCAAGAGTTTTGGGCTGCCGCTGATCAACCATTGCGAGGATCTGCACCTATCCGCCGGCGGCGATATGCATGAAGGCTTTGAGTCGGTTCGGCTGGGCTTACGCGGCATTCCGGGCTGTAGCGAAGACGTGATGGTGGCCCGGGATATTTTGCTCGCCGAGGTGACGGGGGCGCAGTATCATGTGGCCCATATCTCGGCTCGCCATTCGGTGGCGATGGTCAATTTCGCTAAGCAGCGCGGTCTGCCTGTGACGTCTGAAGTGACGCCGCACCATTTTGCCTTGGCGGATATCGACATGCCGCCGTACGATTCGAACTATCGGATGAAGCCGCCTTTGCGGGGTTGCATTGACGTTGAAGGCGTGACCGAAGGGCTGATCAACGGGGCGATTGACGCGATCGCGACGGACCATGCGCCGCA
>JANODS010001223.1:0-1798 GCA_031412835.1 Acidobacteriota bacterium
ATATGCGGTGTTCTCGATCCATCGGTTACGGGGCGGTGCTGGCACTCGCGACGGGTCTGTGTTTCGGCCAAGTGCGGGATGTCTTGCTGGAGGAGTTGCCGGAGCGGTTGCGGGACGCGGAATGGTTAGCGGCGATTCCCCGAGCGACGGCACAACGAGTGGGGGACGGGGAGTGGGATCACGTCGTCCACTACGCGCTGCAGTCGCGGCGATTCACGGGGCTCGCAGTGGTGAACCCGGGGGAAAGCGCGCGGCAGTGGAAACAGCTCGGGCGCATTCCGGACGACGCGGCGGCGCGGCTGCGGGCGTTTGTCGCAGCGCCAGCGCGCGAGGCTCGACACGCGGCGATGCGGGCCATGGTTCAGGATGCGGAGCACCTGCGGCGGGAGTATTCGCGGGCCATGGGGTTTCTTTACGAAAAAGAATGGGCGTCCCGGGAACTGGAGGGTGCGGCGCGGCGAACGTTCGTGGCCGAACTCTACCAACAGCGCGGGCATTCGACCGACACCGACGTGACGGCCGGATACGGGGTCCATACCGGGCTGGGGGTACTGGCCGGGCTGCGGCCGGGGAGCAAGATTCGGCGGGTGCTGCTGGTGGGGCCGGGGCTCGACTGGGCCCCGCGGATGGACCTGAAAGAGAATGCGCCGCCGCAGAGTCTGCAACCGTTTGCGCTGGCCGATTCGCTCATACGGATGGGGTTGGCGGCGGCGGACGATCTGCGGATTGATTGCGTGGACGTGAATCCACGGGTGGTGACGCACCTGAACGCCTTCGCCGACGGGAAGCGAAGCCTTTCGCTGCGGGAGACGCCGGGCGATGACGAGTGGCGGAACTACTTTCTGGCCTTGGGCAAGGCGGCGGGGACTCGGCGGGGCGGGGAGGTGGTGGTTTCAGCGGGAGTGGCCAAGGGCGTGCGGGCGTGGCCGATGAACGTGCTGACCCAGCGGGTGAGGGACGGGGGGTACGATTTGGCGGTGGCGACCAACGTGCTGCTGTATTTTAGTGATCGCGAGTTGGGGCTGGCGCTGGCGAACATGGGGCACGCGGTGCGAGCGGGGGGGCATCTCCTGCACAACGAGCCGCGGCCGGCGGTGGAGGCGTGGGGGCGGGAACTCGGGATGCCCGTTGTTCATGCGCGCACGATCCATTTCGCCGCGGAGAGCGAGCTGTTCGACGCGGTGGTGCTGCACGAGATTAAAAAATGAGCTTCACGGCCAGTTGGATGTGGCGGGGGAAGCTGGTGGAGCCGAAGCCGATGTTGCCCTTGTTCAAAGTGCCAAAGTTGGCGTCTTCGGGGTTGTTGTTGAAGTTTCCGGCGTAGAACCAGTAGGTGTTAAAGGTGTTGAACGATTCGGCGCGGAGCTGGACCTTGAAGCGATCGTTGATCTGGGTGGTTTTGTTAAACGAGATATCGAACTGGGGGGCCGTGTGGAGTCGGATCCGGTTGTCGCGATCAGGCGCGAACTGGGGAGCGTAGCGGGGGGCGATGAGGAAGCTGTAGGCTGTCTGATCGGTCCCGCAGCCGGCCGCCAGGGAGTAAGCCTGGGGGGTGATGGTGCCGCTGTCGTTCCAACGCAGGACGCAGGGGCTGACGGCGCGAATGACCGGAGCGTCCCAATCGATGTTTTTCAAACGCGGATCCTTCAGATGGATCACGCTCTCGTTGAGATCCCAGGGCTGGCCGGAATACCAGCGCATGATGACGTTTGATTCCCAGCCGCCAATGAGGTGTTGGACGAAGCGGGGAGCGGTGGCCCCGAACTTTTTGCCGCGCCCGAACGGCATGGCGTAGAGT
>JANODS010001224.1:0-1123 GCA_031412835.1 Acidobacteriota bacterium
CAAGGTTCGCCGCAATGGCTACGCCATCGAAACTGAGGAGGTCGCCCTCCAAGCCACTTGCCTCGGCGCTCCCATTCTCAACTCCCGCGGCGAAGCCATCGCCGGCCTCAGCCTCTCCGGCCCCATCCATCGCTTCCGCCCGCAGAAGGACCGCAAAATCATCACGGCCCTCCGCAAAGCCGCCGCCGAAATCAGCGGCGTCCGCTAAGCCTTCCGCCCCAAGACTTCTTCCATCCGCCCGGCCACAATCTCCGCCTCCCCCGGCTGCAACATCCAGCTCGCAATCTCCACCCCCTGCCCGGGCTGCGGATCGGTCGGCACCAATTCAATCGAAGGCGTCCCCTCCCGCAACTGCTTCATCAATTCCTTCTCCGTCAACCCCACCTTCTTCACGTCCCACTGCACCAGCAAGTGCGGCACCGAATTCGCAATCGGCGGCACAAACGGAGTCGCCTTCATTCCCGGCATCTTCGCAATCACCTTCCGCATCGTCTCCACGCGCTTCTCCCACTCCGCCCAGTTCGCCTTATGGTCTTCCTTCAGGAACGATTCCAGCGCCACCATCATCCCCACCATCTCTTCCTTGTTCACCTTGCAACACCGCCCAATCGTGTCACTATTCGGCGACGTGTTCATTCGCGCGGCTTTGATCAAATCCGCGCGCCCCGCCAAAATCCCCGCCGACTGCGGCCCCCGAATCCCCTTCCCCCCCGACGTGCAAACCAAGTCAAAACCCAGCCGAATCGGCGTAAATAGATTCTCCACCGGAGGCGCGTCCGCCGCCGCATCGTTGAATGTCGGAATGTTGTACTCCTTCCCGATTGCCACAAACTCCTTCATCTTCACGGCCCCCAAATGGTCGGCCTTGTTCAAAAACAGCATCATCGCCGTCTTCGGTCCGATTGCCTTCACCATCTCCGCCCGCGTCTCCACCTCAATCAACTTCACACCGCAATTCCGCACCATGTGGTCGTACGGGAACCGATGCGTCTTCTGCACAATCACTTCAGTCTTCATCCCCGTCAAATCCGGAATCCGCTGAATGAAGTCCGGGTTCGTCCCTGTCAACACCCCCGCCGTACCCACCGTCAGCGCCGCCGCCGCGCCCGAAGGAACCATCGCC
>JANODS010001225.1:0-1249 GCA_031412835.1 Acidobacteriota bacterium
CAAGGTTCGCCGCAATGGCTACGCCATCGAAACTGAGGAGGTCGCCCTCCAAGCCACTTGCCTCGGCGCTCCCATTCTCAACTCCCGCGGCGAAGCCATCGCCGGCCTCAGCCTCTCCGGCCCCATCCATCGCTTCCGCCCACAGAAGGACCGCAAGATTATCGCAGCCCTCCGCAAAGCCGCCGCCGAAATCAGCGGCGTCCGCTAAAGCAAGGGGCCCTGTTCGTCTCGATTCTACGGAACTCCCTTTCGGTGAGCGGCAGCTTTCGAAATGCCCGCCACGCCGCCAACGGAGGACTATCGGATCCGTACAGAATTCGCCCCATTCCAAGCGTCCGCAAGCGTTTCACAATCAGTTCCTGATGGAGTTGCACGGGTGCCACCGAAACGTCGAAATAGACGCGCTTCATCCGGAATGTCCGGTGCCGATGGCAACACCTGTTCCAGAACGCCCGCGCCTGCTGCGCTCCCCACGGCCGCTACTTGGAGATCGTCGCATGAAGATGCACCACTATCGCCATCCGATGCCGGTTCGCCTCGCGAAAAACCCGCTGCAGTTGCTCGACATGATTAGGTTTGTCCAGGTCGACATCGGAGTTCCCGAAATGCAGCTTCAACCCCGCATCTCTGGAGCACCGCGCTATCTCCACCAACGCATAATCCTTCAATGGGTTCGTCGAACAGAACGCCGTTAGCCGCTTGGGATACAGAGCCGCCTGCTCACGCGTCCAATCATTTTCGGCCTTCACGCGCTCGTATTCGTTCTCCACCGCGGGACGGTTAGGATTGCCAAACTGATAGGCGATGGAAAGCACCACCGCCTGACGAATCCCCGCCTTGTCCATCTGTCCGATGAGGTCGCTCGCCGTTAGCGCCAACCCTTCGGGCGGTGCAATGGCCGCCCAAAGAAAATGCTGATGATGATCCGCGACTGGTTGCGCACGCCCGCAAACCGAAGCCAGCACCAGCAAGCACCACGCGAAATTCCTCATCGCGGCCCCGCTTAAGCCTTCCGCCCCAACACCTCTTCAATCCGACCAGCCACGATCTCCGCCTCGCCCGGTTGCAACATCCAACTCGCAATCTCCACCCCCTGCCCCGGCTTTGGATCGTTCGGCACCAGCTCAATCGAAGGCGTCCCCTCCCGCAACTGCTTCATCAAATCCAGCTCCGTCAACCCAACTTTTTTCACGTCCCACTGCACCAGCAAGTGCGGCACCGAGTTCGCAATCGGCGGCACAAACGGAGT
>JANODS010001226.1:0-4835 GCA_031412835.1 Acidobacteriota bacterium
CATCACTTCTTTGACGGTTTTGTCGCCGAACTCGACGACGCTTTGGATGAGTTTGCGGTCTTCCTCCTCGATGAGGCCTTCTTCCTTACCGGCGTTGATGAGGGCTTCGATCTGCTCTTCTTGTTCATCGGGTTGGTCGGGGGCGGCACCGAGTTCAGTGAGAGCTTGGAGGAAACGAAGGATGGCAATGACGGGGGCGGCGATCCAGACGAGGATTTTGATGAGGGGGAGGAAGGCGATGAGCCAGTGGGCGGAGGTTTTGCGGTAGAGGAGCTGGGGGATGATTTGGGAGCAGAGGAGAACGGCGGCGCAGGCGGCGATGCCGGCTTCGGCGAGACCGTTCCAGAACTCGAGGTGGCCCATGCCCATGAGAGCCATGGCAAACACGCCGATGAGCGCGACGAGGGAGTGTTTAATCAGCGAGAAGGTTAAGGCGCCGGCTTCGAGTTTGAGGCCGAGGCGGTCTTCGAACTCCTCTTTGAAGTGGTTGAGGGCGGCGGATTCGCGGGAGCGGAGGCGAAGGGATTCGAGATAGAGAAGTTGAACGAAGCTGCTGAGGACGACTAGGCCAGCGAGGAGCGCGAGGGTGACGAAGAAGGCGATGCTCACTTTTGCTTCGTCCGTTCCATCTTGGTCCGCTCAATCAGGCCAGCGGGTAGGCCGAGGGACTTTCGCCATTGGGTTTCGAGGCGGCGCATGGCTCCGCGGTCGCCTTCGTGGTCGTGGCCGAGGAGGTGGAGGAGCCCGTGGAGGATCAAGACTTCGACTTCGGTCGAGACGTCGTGGCCGAGGGCGGCGGCTTGTTCGAAGGCGCGGTCAGCGGAGATGGCCATTTCGCCGAGCTCGGATTCGCCGGGGAAGCTGAGGACGTCGGTGGGGTAGTCGTGCTGGAGGAAGGCGAGGTTGAGCCGCTGGAGTTCGTGATCGTTGGCGACGAGAACGGTGAAGGGCTGGCCGGTGGAGACTTCGGCGGTGAGGCGGGCGACAAAGGCGCGGAGGCGGGGCTTGTCGAGCGGGATGGACCGTTTGACGCCCTGAAATAAGATGCTGCTGGTACTACTGCCGTCAGATGACATATGAGTTGAAGAAGGCTAAACGGGGGGAATCGTTTCCGCGGCTTCGGCGGCGGAGGCCGCTTCGGTGAGTCGCAGGGCAAGTTGGCGGCCGATGCCGCTGGCTTCATGATGGCGTTCGTAAGCTTTTACGATGCGCTGGACGAGACTGTGGCGAACGACGTCGCGTTCGTCGAAGCTAACGAAGCTGATGCCGGAGACGCCTTTAAGAATTTCGAGAGCCTCGATGAGGCCGCAACGGCGGCCGGGGGGGAGATCGATTTGGGTGGCGTCGCCGGTGACGACCATCTTCGAGTTGAAGCCTTGGCGGGTGAGCACCATTTTCATCTGCTCGGGGGTGCAGTTCTGGGCTTCGTCGAGGATGATGAAGGCGTCGTTGAGAGTACGGCCGCGCATGAAAGCGAGGGGGGCAACTTCAATGACGCCGCGTTCGATGAACTTTTCCACCTTCTCGGCTTCGAGCATGTCGTAGATGGCGTCGTAAAGGGGGCGGAGGTAGGGGTCGACCTTTTCTTTGAGGGTGCCGGGGAGGAAGCCTAGCTTTTCGCCGGCTTCGACGGCGGGGCGGGTGAGGATGATGCGGGAGACGCGCTTCGTGATAAGGGCGGAGACGGCCATGGCGACGGCGAGATACGTCTTGCCGGTGCCGGCGGGGCCGATGCCGAACACGAGGTCGTTGCGTTCAATGGCTTCGAGGTAGCGGCGTTGGTTGATCGTCTTGGGGGCGAGAACCTTTTTGCCGAAATTACGTTGGCGGCCGCTCGCGACGAGGGCGCGGAGGGAGACTGAGCCGTCTCCGGTAACGACGCGGAGGTAACTCGTCAGATCTTCGGGGCCGAAGGCGTGGCCTTCTCGGAGGAGGTCAGAGTAGTCGCTGAGAATTTGACCGCAGCGCTCGACCCCGGCGGGATCCCCTTCGACTTCAAGGGAATCGCTCAACAAGCGCGTGCGGATCTTCAATTCGGTTTCAAGCAGCCGAATATTCTCGTCCCGAGTTCCGTAGAGGGATTCGATGCCTCTATACAGTGGCACGCTTAGTTTCATGCGCGGGAGAACGACATCTCCTTTAGTATAACTAACTCAGGAGCGTGGCGGTTCCGTAGCGGCCCTGGTGTTTGGTTAAGCGATCGCGGAGTTCCCGACGAGCGCGGAGGAGGCGGGACTTAGCGGCTGCTTCGGAGATGTCGAGTTGTTGGGCGACTTCGGTGAGGGGCAGGCGCAGGGTCTCGCGGAGGAGGAGCGGTTTGCGGAGGAGGTGGGGGATGCGGTTGACCTCGGTGTGGAGGATGGCGGCGACTTCGTTGCGGCCGAAGCGTTCTTCGGGGTTTTCGGATTTGTCGCGGAGTTCGAAGCGGGGCTGGTTTTCGTCGGCACCGGGGTCGTCGAGGTAGGTGAAATTGGCGCGGCGGAGTTGGCGGAGGCGCATGAGGCACTGGTTGACGACGATGCGGGAGAGCCAGGTGGAGAAGCGGGAGTTCCCTTCGAAGCCGCCGAGATGGAGGAAGGCTTTGGTGTAGGCGTTTTGGACTTCGTCTTCGGCGTCTTCGTAGTCGCGGAGGATGGAGCGGGCGAGTTTGATGCAGGATTGGTAGTGACGGTTGACGAGATCGGTGAAAGCGGATTGGTCGCCCTGTTGGGCGCTCCGGACGAGGTCGGCGTCGACGTCGACGATGGGTTCGGGTTTGGGGGTTTGGAGAGCTGGAAGCTCAGGCACGGGCAGGAGAGCGGGAACGAAACTGCTTAGAACGGTAAGGGCGGTAGCCATTAATATATCCTCTGAAACCAACCTAACAGCGGTTCGGAGGTATTCCTATAGGGCACTGAACGTCGTTTCAGTGGCACATAACCCACTGAAAGAGTTTTAAACTGCGCTAAAATGGGTTCATGCCAGAGTTTGAAAGTGGTCCGGAAACGATAATTCGCCTGTTGAGTTCGTATGAGATTGGGCGGAAGCTGAAGCAGCTTCGGATGCGGAAGAAGATTGCATTGACGGAGTTGGGGAGGCACACGGGTTTGTCGGCGTCGATGATCTCGCAGTTGGAGAACGGTCGGTTGGTGCCGACGCTGCCGACGCTAGCGCGGATCGCGATGGTGTTTGATGTGGGGATGGAGTACTTCTTTGGGAGCCAGCGGAAGGAGGGACTGTTTGAGGTGGTGCGGCAGGATGAGCGGATGAAGTTTCCGAATCGGGCGGAGTCGGAGAAGCCGAACTTTTATTTTGAAGTATTGGCGTTTAAGGCCAATAATAAGCCGATTGAGGCGTATTTGGCGGAATTTCCGCAGGCGAAAGAGGGCGATGCGACGGCGCATGTGCATCCGGGGGCGGAGTTGATCTTCGTGATGGAGGGATCGATGGCGGTTCAGTATCAGGATGAGGAGCACATCCTGAATAAAGGGGATTCTTGCTACTTTGATTCGACGGAGTTGCATTCGTATCGGGGGGTGTCGGAGGTGTCGGCTCGGGCGCTGGTGATTTCGGCACCGGCGGTGCTGCGATAGGATGGGCTCGTGAGACTGATTGCGGTAGCGTTGATCTTGGTGGCGGGCTTGTCGGGGGCCGATAAGTGGAGTGTGTATCGGAGTGAGCCGTTTGCGGTGTACACGGACGGGAAGGATAAAGAAGCCCGGGAGGCATTGGCGATGCTGGTGCAAGTGCAGCATACGCTGAGCGCGCAGTTCGGGAAAGAATTGCAGCCGAGTTGGCCGGTGACGATTGTGTTGGGGAAGGGCGGGGGGAAGCTGCGACTGGGGCCGGGGGGATATTTGGCGGGGGCGGTGGACGCGGGGGAGTTGGCGGGGCTGTTGATTCGGGAGAATACGCTGCCGTTTGATGAAGAGATTGAACGGGGGGTGATTGCACTGTTTTCGACGTTGGAGGTGGCGGGGCCGCGGGTGAAGGTGGGGGCGCCGGTGGCGAAGCCGGACTTGGCGTGGGCGCGGATGCACTACTTGTTTACGGACGAGCGGTATAGCGGGAAGACGCGGGTGTTGTTGGCGAATTTATCGAAGGGGGTGGACCCGACGGTGGCGTGGGGGAATTCAGTGGGGGTGAAGGAGAGTGTGATTAACGAGGAGGCGAAGGCGTATTTGGCGCGGGGGCAGTTTGGGACGGCGAGTTTGAACGGGAAGCCGATTGATTTGAAGCGGTGGCGGGAGGAGGAGTTGAACGCGGCGGAGACGACGGAGTTGATGGCGCGTTGGGCGGGGGGGCCTCCGGAGTTGAAGGGATTGACGATGTCACAGTTGGAGGCGGAGGCGCAGAAGCGGCCGCGGTGGGCGGAGCCGCATGCGCAGATGGCTTTGCTCGAGACCGAGGAGGCGCGGAAGGCGCAGCGGTGGCGGCACGCGGCGGGGTTGGCGATGCGGAATGTGGGGTATTGGCAGAAGGCGGCAGCGGCGTTTGCGAAGGCGGAGTTGTTTGGGGAGGAGACGAAGTGTCTGGTGGCGGCGGAGAAGGCAGCTTCGACGAAGGTGGAACGGGAGAGGCTGCACGCGGAACGGTTGCAGGCGGCGAATCGGCGCGTGGACAACTCATCTTCGCAACACATGAGACTTCGCTGATAGACGACGAGGCTAGGAATGCGGTACTACGGCGTGATCAAGTTTACTTCACCGAGAAAGACGCATCCGGTGTTGCCCGGTTATTTTCGCTATCGGATTTTCAAGAGCGACAAAACATTAACCTTCGGAAGCGCTATCTTGAAGGCCGCTATGGCGCTATCCCGTCATTGGGTCGATTTCCGAGCTAACAAATGGGCAGTC
>JANODS010001227.1:0-3401 GCA_031412835.1 Acidobacteriota bacterium
TGCGCCTATTGTATGGGAACAAAGCGGGCGGGCGCGGGGTCAGAGTGGATATGCGGATACCATGGCGATTAACGGGATTTTTGGTGCAAAGCGGCTTGGTGACAGCGGTGCTCGTAGTGCCGATGTTCTACCCGGAAGTGATATCGATGACGTTTCCGATGATCGGGATTACGTTAACAGCTCCGCCTCGGCAGGCAGTGACGGTGGAGCAGGTGAGTGGGGGGACGGCTTCAACTTCGACGGCTTCGCGGCAGCCGATCGTGGTGCGGCGGTATGTGGTGCCGACGGCTTGGGATCGTCCGGTCGGGACGATTGTGGATGAACCCGGGATGTTTTTGCCGACGGTGGGGACGGGGGTCGTGGGGGCGGATAGTTCGGTGGGCGTGGTGGGGAGCATTGGGGATTTCGGGCGCTTTCCGCCGCCCGTTGTGGTGGTGCCGCCGAAGAAGCCGGAGGAGGTTAGCCGGATCACGGTGGGAGGGAGCGTGCAGGAGGCTCGGATGCTGCGGCAGGTGAAGCCGGCGTATCCGCCGTTGGCGCGGCAGGCACGGATATCGGGTGAGGTGCGGTTGGAAGCCGTGATTGGCGTGGATGGAACGGTGCGGCAGTTACGGGTGGTGAACGGGCATCCGCTGCTGAGTGGCGCAGCGCTGGAGGCGGTGCGGCAGTGGCGGTATCAGCCGACCACGCTAAACGGAAAGCCGGTGGAGGTATCGACGGTGATCTCGGTGAGGTTCTTACTGGGTGGGGCTTAAACGGGCACGGCGGTAGTCCATGACCTTGACGCAGCCGAAGAGGACGGCGAAGAGGAGGAGCATGGCACCGCCGATGTTCCAGGCGTGGCTCTTGAGGTAGTCGGCAGCTCCGTCGCCGAGTTGGCTGCCGAGGTAGGCGAGCGTGAAGTAGCGGGGAATGCGGGCGGCGAGGACGGTGAGAAGGAACGCCTGGGGCGGGACGCCAAGCGCCCCGGCAGAGACGACGAAGAGTTTCATCGGCATGGGGATGGGGGAGATCGCGCTGATGAAGACGGTGAGTAGGCCGTAGTGCTGGAACCACTGGCGGAGCTTGCGGCCGCGTTCGCCGACCGTGTGTTTTTCGAGATATTTTTCGCCGCCCTTGCGGGCGAGGAAGAAGAGGAACATGCTGCCGGCGACGGAGCCGACGGTGGCGAAGGCGGCGGCTAGGTAGGCGGTGCCGGGGGAGTTAGCCGACAGCACCATCAGTAGTGCGTCGACAGCTGCGGGGATGGGCACTCCGGCCGAGTCGAGGGCGGCGAGGAGGAGGAGACCGGGAGGGCCCCAGGCGACAAGCGTGGCGACGAAATTCTTCAAGCTTCTAGTTTAGCGAGCATAGGCAAGAGTTCGGCTTCCGTGAGTACCTTGATGCCGAGTTGCGTGGCCTTTTCGAGTTTGGAGCCGGCTTCTTCGCCAGCCACAACGTAGCTCGTTTTTTTGCTGACCGAGCCGGAGACCTTGCCGCCGGCGGCCTCGATTTGTTCTTTCGCGGCTTCGCGGGAAAGCGTGGGGAGCGTGCCGGTGAGGACGAAAGTCAGGCCGGCGAGAGGTCCGCCGGAGCGGTCAATTTTCTGATGGGTGAAGACGAGGCCGGCGGCGCGGAGGCGTTCGACGACGGCCCAGTTGCGCTCCTCGGCGAACCATCGGCGGATGCTTTGAGCGATCTTGGGGCCGACCTCCTCCGCTTGCATCAGCTGGGCTTCGTCGGCTTGATGGATGGCATCGAGCGAGCCGAAGTGTTCGGCGAGAAACTGGCCGGTGCGTTCGCCGACGAACGGGATGCCGAGGCCGTTGATGACTCGGGGGAGGGGAAGCGTCTTGGAACGGGCGATGCCGGCGAGGACCCGTTCGGCGGACTTCGTGCCCATGCGTTCGAGCCCCGAGAGTTGATCGAGCGTGAGGTCGTAGAGGTCGGCGACGGAGTGGACGAGTTTGGCGTTGACGAGTTGTTCGACGAGGACGTCGCCGAGGCCGGCGATATCAAGAAGCGGGCGGGCGGCGAAGTGGGCGATGGATTCTTTCAGGCGGGCGGGGCAGCTTGAGTTGAGGCAGCGGGAGACGACTTCGCCTTCGGGGCGGGAGACGGAGCTGCCGCAGACGGGGCATTCCGAGGGCATGACGAACGGGGTGCGGGGGTCGCCCTGGCGGACGACGCTAATGACTTTTGGGATGACGTCGCCGGAGCGTTCGATAACGACGGTGTCTCCGGCGGCGACGCCGAGGCGGGCGATTTCATCTTCGTTGTGGAGGGTGGAACGACTGACGATAACGCCGCTGACGGCCACGGGGCGGAGGTGGGCGACAGGCGTCAGCGCACCGGTGCGGCCGACTTGGATATCGATTTTCTCGACGACGGTTTCGGCTTGACGGGCGGGGTATTTGAAGGCGATGGCCCAGCGTGGGAACTTGGCGGTCCAGCCAAGTTTTTGCTGTTGGGGGATGGAATCGACTTTGGCGACGACGCCATCGATCTCGAAGGGGAGCGTTTCGCGTTCGGCGGCGAAGCGTTGGCAAAAATCTATTAGTTCGTCGACGTTCTTGCAGACTTCGCTTCGAGGGCTGACCTTGAAGCCCATGGCCTTCAGCTCTGCGAGCGCTTCCGAATGAAGGAGGCAAGCGGGGGCGCCGTCGGCGAGGAGGAAGTACGCGTAGAAGTCGAGTTGGCGACCGGCGGTGATCGTGGGGTCGAGGACGCGGAGAGAGCCGGCTGAGGAGTTGCGGGGGTTGGCGTAGCGGGGAAGGCCTTCCTGCTCGCGGTCGGCGTTGAGTTTCTGGAAAGCGGCGTTGGGCATGACGACTTCGCCGCGGGCTTCGAATTGGGGGCGGTTGCCGCGAACTTTCAGCGGAAGGCTGCGGATGGTGCGGGCGTTGGGGGTAACGTCCTCGCCTTCGGCACCGTCGCCGCGGGTGAGGGCGAGCTGGAGGGAGTTGGCGGAATACTGCGCCGCTAGCGATAGGCCGTCGAGCTTGAGTTCGGCTACGTATTGGAAGGGATCGTCGCCGAGCAAGTCGCGGACGCGCTGGTCGAAGGCGCGGAGTTCGCCTTCGTTGAGGGCGTTATCGAGGCTGAGCATCGGCGACGAATGGCGGAGCTTGACGAAGCCTTCGCGAGGGGTGCCGCCGACGCGCTGGCTGGGGGAGTCCGCCGTGATGAGCGAGGGGTCGGCCTGTTCGAGCGCTTGGAGCTCGCGCATGAGGGCGTCGTATTCGGCGTCGGAGATTTGGGGCTGATCGAGGACGTAATAGAGGTGCTCGTGGTGGCGGATCTTGCTGATAAGCTCTTCAACTTTGCTCATGAGGGTCATCCAATAGGATACTGATGAGGTTGCCTGAGAAGATCGCCCTTATTTTCAATCCTCGCGCGGGTAAGCTGCTGCGGAACCCACG
>JANODS010001228.1:0-11607 GCA_031412835.1 Acidobacteriota bacterium
CAGTAAACGGTTCCAAGCGACGGGGTGTCAATCGCTTCGAGGTCGCCGAAGTCGGTGACCCGTTCGATGAGCCGGGGGTGGCTCCGGCCGGTTGATCGCCGAAGGAGAGTGACCACTCTGGAAGGCCCGGGGGCGTCAAGCAGTAGGTTTAGGGTGGCCGCACCAACAAGCCCGGTGGCCCCGACAACGAGAGTGGCTCTTTCCTCCGACGGCATTCTTTGCTATGGTAGCGTGCCATGAGACTGCTCGCGTTGCTTCTGTGTTTGACGCCGATGTGGGCCGAGAAAAAACACCTTCCAGGCGGAGCGGTTCTTCCGCATGAGGCCTACATCCATACGATCAGCGAGGCGGAGTCGCCGGTGGAGCAGGTCTACATCAAGTCGAAAGACGGCCTGTATGTGGCGGCGGCGATACGGCGGCCGAAGGGTCCGGGGCCATTTCCGGTGTTGGTGCATTTTCATGGCGCGCCGGGTGGGCGAGGGATGGAGAAGCTGGTGACGTGGGTACGGGGGGATACGGGTGGGCCGATGTGGGAGCGGTTCCTGAAGGAAGGCTATATGGTAGTGGTGGCGGACTATCGCAATCCGACGCCGATGATGGCCAGTGTGGTGGATTCGAAGGGCCCTACCTATGTGGACGACGGCGTGGCGGTGATCGATTGGGTGCGGGCGCAGAAGTATGTGAACCCGGAGCGGATCAGCGTTTACGGGGTGAGCCTGGGCGGGAATCTGGTGGCCCATCTGATTGGCCGGACGAAGCTGCATGCGGCGGTGTTGGGCGCGCCGGCGGTGATTGAGTTTCTGGGGGTGGAGAATTGGCAGCGGGAATCGAAGACGGTGCCGGTGAATGAGGTGGTGGCGAAGCGAAACATTGCGGCGATTCAGTGTCCGGTGTTGTTGCTGGTGGGGACGAAGGACAACTTGATCGCGGTGGATGAGCCGTTCCACGACTTAGCTGTGGCGGCGGGCAAGCAGGTGACGATGTTGATCTATGAAAACGGCTATCACGATTTCGTGATGGGGCCCCAGGGGCACGTGGGCCGGGCGGAGCCGCTGCTGGACGCGACGCTGGCCGCCCTGGAGCGGACGGTCGCATTCGTGAAGAATCCGACGGCGAAATAAACTTTTTCTAATCCGGGTTCGTCATACCAGAGACAGTGATTTGGACATTACTTCTCCTTTTGGTTCCGATCTCTTCTGCCTATGCTACGGCTGAGCCGCTTTGTCCTGGTGGTGCGGCCGTAGCGCATTTTCGATTGCAGGTGGAGCGGCCGGGCGAAACCCGCTGGCTTGCCCTGGAGACGCTGAACGCGCTGCGGAAGGGCGACACAGTGAGCTATGTGCCCAGTGACCCGCTGCCCGGTGAGGACCAAAGCAAAGCCGAAGTGGTGTTGCTGATCGCGCCGCAAGAGGGTCAGGCGCTGACCGTGCTGGAACGAAAACCGGCCTTGGGTCGGCAAAAATGGAAGATTCCGGTGGATGCGGCGGCGGTGGCATTTGCGTATGGGCCGAATGGCTGGCGCGGGGATCGGCTGGAGACCATGCTGCGGCGGGATCCGGAGATGTTGACACAGTTGGCGGCTTACGGCGCGCGGACGACTCAGGTGGAGGAGTTGGTGGACGCGATGGCGCGCAAGGACTCGCAGAATGTGGAGGCGGCGCTGCGCGGGCTGGCGATGGGCGGAGCGGGCGGGGCGCGGCTGGACCGGACGGCGACCGTGGACCAGCAGACCTTGACCATGCTGCGGACGCTGAACCCGGCGCTGGCGACCTACGACCCGTTGGCGGTGGAGCCGAGGGTGCGTTGGCAGCAGTCGGCGGGGCTGGCGGCGGCGGTGGCGGGGTTGTTTTTAGGCAATACCGTCTCCGTGGTGGCGACCAGCGCGACATTGTTCCTGAACCTGCGGACGGTGGCGTTTCCGCGGACGGAGTTTCGGTCCTCCCTGCGGCGGGAAGGTGCGCTGTGCGGCAAGCCGGGATCGGTGAGCGGCGTTCGGCTGGCGTACCTGTGGGCTCGGCGGCTGCCGAGCGGCGCGCTGCCCACGTTGGCGTTGGCCGAGGCAGGCCACTGGGCGGAAGGGATGCCGGGGAAGGTGACCTTTGCGAAGGCGGCCGCGGACTTGGGGCAGGTGCAGCGCTGGCGTTGGGTGGACGCCGCCGGGGCGACGGGGCTGGTGGAGGGAGCGATTCGGGAGGGCGCGCTGCACGTTACCAAGCCGCCCGCTCCGGGGACCTATTCCTTGGCTGGCGACTGGGATTGGCAGCCGGTACGTGCGGCTGGTACGGTGACCGTCTACGACTGGCCGCAGTGGGCCGCGATGGGGCTGGACGCAGCCTCGGCCGATGCGTTGCAGGCGGGGAAAGGAAGGGTCAGGCTGCGGCTTACCGGAGCCGACTTTCAGTTCGTAACGCGGGTGGAGTTGGAATCGATGACGGATCGGTTGGCCGATACGGTGGTGGCGCGATTTGTTCCGGGCAAGGGGCCGGTGCGGGAGTTCGAGATGGAGGTGGATACGGATCGCTTGCGCGAGGGGGCGCATAAAATTTGGATGACGAGGGCGGACGGGGCCAAGCATAGCTTCGCGGCCATGGTGCATGGCGAATTGCCCGAAATAGCGGGCCTTCCGTTGGTGATTCGCCAGAATGGGGTGCCGCAGCAGTTGCGGTTGAGCGGCGAACGGCTGGGCCAGATTGAACGGTTGACCATCGCCGGGGGATCCGTCGAATGGACGCGGGCGCAGCGGGAACTGCGAGTGCAATTGAGCCCGGAGGTCGCAATGGGCGCGGAGCGCGAGTTGATCGCCTGGGTGGGCGGGCGCAATCTGCCGCTGCGGTTGCCGAAGGCCGTTCGGGTGTTGCCGGCGGCGGTGAGCGTGGTGTCGGTGCAGCGATCGGCGCGGGAGCCAGGTTCAGTGGAACTGCGGGATTCCGAGGTGGAAGAAGGGTCGCTGGTCAGCGTTGCCGTGCGGCTGAGCGGACCGTTGACGGGGGACCAACCGCCGACCGTCCGCTGCGGGACAATCCAGCGGGCCGAGCGTACAGGGCCAGCGGAGTGGTTTCTGGTGGTGAAGCCCGACGCGAAGCCGGGCTGCGTGGTCGCGTTGGAGATGGAGCCAAGCGGGGCCGAAGTCGCGTTGGGAAAGGTGATCCGGCTACCGGAGTTGACGGCGTTTACGTTGACGGGGGAGCCAGCGGGCGGGGGGCAGTTCTGGGGCGAACTGACCGGGAAATACCTGGACCGAATCGAAATGGTGGGCTGGAACGCACAAGTAGGCGTAATCGTAGCGGAGCTGCCGACCGGCGGCGGGCAGAAGATGCGGATCGCGGTGCCGTGGCCCGCGCCTGCTCCGCACGCGCCGCTCTACGTTTGGCTGCGGGGCGAATCGGCCGGACGGCGCACGAACGCGAAATTCTAAGCGTGTTTGGCTTCGAAGGCCAGGGCCAGAAAAGCCTTTGGCTGGAACTCGATGCGCAGCGGCAACGGGTTCTCCGAGCCCTTTTCGAACCAGATCCGGAACTTGCTGCCGCGGGAGCCGCGCAGCTCTTGCAGTTTTCCGTGGACGGCGATAATGCGTTCCGGGAAGCGAGTGAGACCGCGTTCGGCGAGCCGCTTGGCGACCTTTTCATCCGACCGTTTCTCGGCGCTTAGCTTGTGCTCGCCGCCGCCGTAGACGAACGTACATTCGGTCTTGACGGCGGGGTCGCGGATCGTCTGCATCATTGCCGATAGGAACGACCGGGTGGCGCTGCGGGCTTGGAGAACGACCTCTTTGCCCTTGGGAGCGGCTTGGCGGATCATCTGTTCGGCAAAAGGGTAAAGCTCTTCAAAACGGGTCCAATTCCAGGAGGCTGGCGTTTCGAATCGGACCGACCGGGAGCGAGCGGCACCCGAATGGATTTCGCCTTCGATTCCCTGGTATTGCAGCTTCTCGCCGTTCTTTTCGAGCGCGTCTTTTGCTTGGGCGAAGCTTTCTTCATCGGAGGCTGTCATGAAGCCGGTGTAGATGCTCTCGGCGGGTCCGCCGAGGTCGGTTGTTACCGTTTCCTGGATGAACCCGAGACGGTTCAGACCGCGGGCTCTATCCGGGTCAGACCCGGCGGCGAACTGGAGCGATTCGATGGATTGGCCGGCATCGTTTTGCAGACGGGCGGCGGCAAACCCCCCGCCAACCCCTTCCCGCGTATAAATCGGCAGGGAGAAAAGCAGGATGACGGCGTCGGCCCGGTAGTCGCGCCGCAGAAGCGGCTTCATCGCGAAAACGGCGGGCAAAGGTGCGGTAACAGCAGCCAGAGTCTGCAGAAACACACGACGGGTGAAGGAGGGACGTTTAAAAAGCATTCGCGTCGATCTATTGCCAAATCGGCAGTTTAGTATGAAAACTTGAGGAGATTTGTGTGGACTCGCCAGTAGGGAGGCTACTGCTTAACGGAGACGCACCGCGTGAGGAGGCGGTTTCTCGCACTTGGACTAGCTTCTTTATTGTCAGGGGCTTAGCGAGGCTAAGTCAACCTATCGAGCCGCTAGGGCCCGCTCTTTGGCAGCGTCCGCATCCGCTTCGGCGGTTTGATTGAGCGATCGGAACGCCGCGGCGCGGTTATGATACGCGTTGGCATAATTAGGGTTAAGGCGAATCGCGGCGTTGAAATCCGGGAGCGCTTGTTTGTATTGGCCCAAGCGCATGCGGGCATATCCGCGCCCATTAAAAGCTAGAGGGAAGTTGGGGCGAAGTTCGATGGCCTGATCGAATTCGACGATTGCGGCTGCAAACTTACCGTCTTGGAGGAGGGCGCGGGCCCGATTGTGGGCTTCGTCGGCAGTGGCGACGAGTTTCGGGGTAGGCTTTGGCGCTTGGGCTACAACGGGAGGAGGAGGCGGCAGCTTCGGAGTGGCCGGGGCCTGGGTCGGGGTCGGAGCGGAAGCGGGAACGGGGTCGGGCGTTGTCGGCGGTGGAACGGGAACGGGAACGGCTGTCGTGGCGGCGGCTAGCTGGGGCAATAGCTTTTCTCTGGTGCGCTCGAGAATCGCCCGGATCTCGCTGTTTTCGGGGTCGAGTGAAAGAGCTTGGCGGAGGTCGGATTGTGCCTTATTGTATTCCCCAGTCAGGTAGTACGCGCTGCCTCGGGCGAGCCATGCCTCGGGGAGGAGGGGGGCGAGTTCGATGGCCTTTGACCGATCAGCGATGCCATCGGCGTGGCGGTCGAGGAGATGGTAGGATCCGCCCCGCGCGATATAGGCGAGGGGGTTATCGGGCTTCAGACGGATCGCTTCGGTCCGATCTTTGAGCGACTCTTCGATGCGCCCCAGTTGAACGAGGGCTCCGGCTCTGGCCATCCGAAGATTGGCGTCGTTGGGAGCAAGGGCGATCGCGGCGGTAAGGTCTTCGACGGATGCGTCCCACTGGTTCATGCGCTTCCGCGCTTCGCCGCGCAAGAAGAGCGCACGGCCCGAATTCGGCTGCATTTGAATGCTTTGGGAGAGATCGCTTACGGCATTTGAGAACAGGCCCATTTGCCCATGAGCGAAGCCGCGTTCGGTATAGGCTTCGGCCCAGTCGGAGCGAAAATCGATACAGCGGTTGAAATCGTCGATGGCATCGCGCCACCGTTCGAGCTGCAGCGCCGCTTTGCCCCGCTCAAAATACGGTTGCGGATCATCAAGCCGCAACCGAATGCCGGCCGTGAAATCGGCGATGGCTTCGGCGTACTGCTTCTGTTGAACGCGAGCGCGCGCGCGACCGTTATAGGCGAAGGCGGTGGGCGAGCCGGCTTCCAGGGCGTGGGTGAAATTTGTGATGGCGAGGGGCCAACGCTCCGCGGCTAGCTCAATTCCGCCCAGGGCCTGAAACGACTCGCCGTCGGCTGGTTGAAGACGAACCGCCTCGCGGAAGTCAGCGGTAGCGCGAACGGTGTCTTTGAGAAGGAGAAATACTTTACCGCGCTCCCGATAGGCGTCGGCCAAGTCCGGGGCGTACAAGATCGCCGTCGAGAGTGACTCAAGGGCTTCGGCGAAGCGATTTTTTGCCGCCGCGTCGCGGCCAAGCTCATAGGCTTTCTGGGCTCGTTTGGGATCGGCGGGGCTGGCACTGGCGAGCAGTGCACACGTGGCCAGAAGGATGCCCAGCCTGAGGCTCAGTTTTTTCGCCATGACGGATTCCCTTCAGTATAGGGCTAATCCTTCCCTGTGCTTGGCCTCGTACCCGCTGGGAGTTAGAATTCCCGCCGACCTCCGAACGAGTCCTCCGCGGTTTGAGGCGACAACGAGCAGGAAATCTCTCGGGATCTCATTGATCGTTTGGGTAGGGACAATCTGATCTGTCGGGGGTTCGAATTGGGGCCGATTAGACCATTAGCGAGCATGCGTCACCTGTACCTGCATCCCCCGGAATCTCCCCCGCTGTCCGCCGACGTGGAAGCGGTGGCCTGTGCCCGGCAGGGCCTCGAATACGTGCAATCGAAGCGATGCCGGGTTGCGATTGTCGAACTTCCGGTGGACGGTATGTGCCCGGAGGGGTGGCTTACGGCGGCGTTAGCGCTCCGCCCGGATTTATCGGTCATTTTCGTTGGGAGCAACGTCGGCCAAGCCGTGCGATGTCTGCGATTGGGGGCGGCGGACTACGTTGAGAGCAGGGAGAAGGCCTTGTTGGTGGCTGCCGGAGTTCGGCCGCTGTTGCCGCCGATGGTCGAGCCTTGGCGGCGGTTGCTCATCGGCGACAGCCCCGCGATGCGGCCCGTGCTGGATATGATCCGCCTGCTAGGGCCTCGCCGCAGTTCGGTGCTGATTACGGGCGAGACAGGGACGGGGAAAGAGGTGGTGGCGAGGGCGCTTCACGCCGCTAGCCCGCGATTGCGGGAGGCGATGGTGTCAGTCAACTGCACGGCTCTGCCCGAAGCGTTGCTGGAAGCCGAGCTTTTCGGGCACGTAAAGGGAGCCTACACGGGAGCGTTTCAGGCTAGAAAAGGGCGGTTCGAAGAAGCGGATCGGGGTACGATTTTCCTGGACGAGATAGGCGATATGCCGGTGGAGACCCAAGCGAAGCTGCTCCGGGTGTTGCAGGAACGGGAGTTTCAGCGGTTGGGTTCTGGCGACCTGATTAAGCTGGATGTGCGGGTGGTCTCGGCGACGAATGCGAACCTGGAGGAGAAGATCGACCGGGGGAAATTCCGGGAGGATTTGTTCTATCGGCTGAACGTCGTTCCGCTGCATTTACCGCCCCTCCGTGAACGGGCGGAGGATGTCGCCCCTCTCTTGGCTCATTTCATCGACAAGGTGTGTCGAGCCGAAGAGGTGCCCTCGAAGCGAGTTTCGTCAGACGCGCTGGAGCGGTTGGCGGAGTATCCTTGGCCGGGCAATGTGCGGCAGCATGAAAACACCGTGGAACGGGCGGTGGCGATGAGCGGGGAACGGCAGATGCTGCACTACGTTGACTTCAGCCTACCCGTTAAAACGGCGTCCGTCGGGCTGACGGCAACAATTGTGGAGCCGGTGGCGGTGCCGGAGGTCGATATTGACTTTGCCGCGACGGTGGAGCGTCTCGAGCGAACCCTGATCGAACAGGCGTTGCGCCGGGCGAAGGGGAACAAGAAACAGGCTGCAGATATGTTGCGGCTCAAGCGAACGACGCTGAATGCGAAGCTTAAGAGTCTCGGAGAGGTTGCGTAGCACTGTTCGAATTTGAACAGTGGGGTCTCAAAATTGAACCCTGGCGGCACCAAGATTACATCCGTATCAATCACTTACGGTCGGCACGACGTGTGCATCTCACAAAACTATGCTGGCTTCTTTGCGTTATGCTCTTCGCAATCTTGGG
This sequence comes from Acidobacteriota bacterium, assembly GCA_031412835.1. Lineage (GTDB taxonomy): Bacteria > Acidobacteriota > Terriglobia > Bryobacterales > Bryobacteraceae. The sequence goes on from JANODS010001228.1 coordinate 7,808, forward strand.
CGTCAACCGCTCTTCACGGTCGTGGCGCTGTTCTCGATCGGTCTGGGGATCGGCGCGAACACCGCGATTTTTACTCTGCTTGATCAGTTGCTCCTTCGGGCTCTCCCCGCGCGCGAGCCGACTCAACTCGTGCAACTCGACCTGCCCGGGGCCAAACGGGGAGCAAACTTTTCTGACCGCGCGTTCTCTTATCCCATGTATCTAGCTCTTCGAGAGAAGGCGAAAGGGTTCGCAGGGCTCTGGGCGCAGTACGCCACGCCCGTAAACTTCGCGGTGAAGGGTAGTTCACAGCGGGCCGATTCGCTCCTGGTCACTGGCAACTATTTCGACACGCTCGGCGTGCAGCCCACGCTTGGTCGTCTCCTTCACGATAGTGATGACGTAAACCGGGGTGGTCACCCGGTCGCGGTTTTGAGTTACGGATTCTGGCGGGAGAAGCTTGGAGGCGACCTCCGCGTGCTCGAAAAAGAAGTGCTGATTAACGGCCAAAAATACGCTATTGTCGGGGTCGCGAGTGAACAGTGGCGGGGCACTAACGTTGCCGAGCAACCCGAGATCTATATTCCCATGGCGATGAAGCGGCAGATCACACCGACTTGGGACGGGATGGATTCCTCGACCTTTTACTTTCTCCATGTGTTTGGACGGCTGGGCGAAGGAGTGACCGCGGCGAGCGCCAAGGCAGAACTCGACGCTATCGTATCGCCCGTCTTGATCGAGGAACTGGCCGGGATGAAGGGCTTCTCCGAAAAGCGAGCGAAGTCGTTTCTGAGTAAGCGGTTCGTTTTGTACCCGGCCGCGCGGGGCAACCTGAGCGACCGGGACACGGTTGCGAGCGCCACGTGGACGCTCATGGCTCTGGTCGGCGTGGTTTTGCTCATCGCCTGCGCCAATGTCGCTAATTTGCTACTGGCCCGGGGATCCAGCCGCAAGAAGGAGATCGCGATTCGACTGGCCATGGGAGCATCGCGCGCACAACTCGTGCGGCAACTCCTCACGGAGAGCATGGTGCTGGCAGGCTTTGGGGGACTGCTGGGGCTTCTGTTCTCGGACTGGATCCTAGCGGGGATCGTCCGTCTTCAATCTGGTGGGGGAGGTATTGTGTTAGCCACGGGCTTCGACTGGCGTACATTGCTCTTCACTGCCACGCTCACCATTGCGACAGGAATTCTCTTCGGACTCCTGCCAGCATTGCAGGCCACCAAGGCAGACGTGGCCCCGACGCTGAAGGACCAGGTTGGAAATCTCGTCAGTGGGAATGTGTGGCTTCGGAAGTCATTGGTGGTCGGGCAGATCAGCCTTTCCGTCATCCTGCTCGCGGCGGCTGGCCTATTCACGAAAACGTTGTTTGAGTTGCGGCAGGCGAGTCCTGGGTTCCGCTCCGAACAGCTTATGACGTTTAGTCTTGATCCTTCGCTGAACGGATATAGCCGCGTCGCGGCCGAGCAGTTGCACGCACGCGTCCAAACGGATCTGGCCCAACTATCGGCCGTCCGCGGCATCTCGCTGGCTTCGACCCCCGTGCTCGATAACGCTGTACAACAGCGAACTATAAAGGTGGGGGGCTATCCGGCGCAGGAGGGGGAAGACATGAACCCTCGCATCAACGAAATCGCGTCGGGTTTTTTCAAAACACTCGGGATACCGGTCCTGCTCGGGCGCGAGTTCAACGACTCCGATACAAGCGCCGGACCGAAGACGGCGATTGTGAATGAATCCTTTGCCCGGCACTATTTTAAGGACACCAACCCGATCGGCCGAATGGTTGGTGTCGCCCCATCCGAGGTCCCGGACACCATGATTGTCGGCATGGTCGCCAACAGCAAACACGCCAATCCCCGGGAGGACGCCGGCCAGTTCCGTTTTCTGTATACGCCGATGGCTCAAGCTGAAACCGTGGCCCAGATGCACTACTACGTTCGAACGGCCGACGATTCCATGGCGGTCGCCCGAGACATCCGAGCCCTTGTCCGCCGTCACGATCCAAATTTGCCAGTCGTCTCTCTCCGGACCGTTCGAGAACAGATCGATAGGACGCTCTCGACCGAACGCCTCATTTCGACTCTCTGTTCAAGCTTCGGGTTAGTTGCGACGATCCTGGCGTCAATCGGACTTTACGGCGTCATGGCCTTTCACGTCGCGCAGCGCACGCGGGAGATCGGAATCCGCATGGCGCTGGGAGCGAGCCGGACGATCGTATTAGGGATGATTCTGCGCGAGGTCGCGGGCATGGCGGCCCTTGGCATCCTCATCGGGGTTCCAGCCGCTCTTGGTCTGGGGCAGTTGGTCAAGTCGCTGCTCTTCCCCACCCAACCCGCCGACCCGGTCGTCCTGTCGGCCGCCGCCCTTATGTTGGCCGCGGTGGCCTTGGTGGCGGGATGGATACCGGCCCGCCGGGCGTCCGGAATTGACCCCATGGAAGCGCTGCGCTACGAATAAGACTTTCGCTTCCGCAACTCGTCGACCGCCACAAAAACGATAATCATCGCTCCAATCAACGCCTGCTGGACGTACGGATTGATCCCGAGAAGATCACTGCCGTTCGCCAGGAGCCCCATGATGAATCCGCCCACCAACGTCCCAATCACGGTCCCCTCACCGCCCCGCAAGGAGCCGCCTCCAATCACCACCGCCGCGATCGCCTGCAACTCGTAGCCCTGTCCCGCCGTTGGCTGCCCGGTCGAAAGCCGACTCGCCTCAATGAGGCCCGCCAACCCTGACAGGCCGCCGCAGAGCGCGTAAATCGCCACCGTGTGGAAGTTCACCGGAATCCCCGCGTAGATGGCGGCGTCGGGGTTGCTCCCGATGGCAAAGACGTACCGACCCAGCCGCGTATGTTCCAAAATAAAATGAACAATCGCGGCGCAAACGATCAAGACAAGCAACACGAAGGGGAATCCGAGCACGGTCCCTTCGCCCAGATACTGAAAGCCCTTGGGAACGTCATGGACCGGCATGCCGTCCGAGATGATCAGGGCAAATCCGCGCAGCACCCCCATCATTCCCAGCGTAAATATGAACGGAATAATGCGGAGCTGCGTGATCAACACTCCGTTGATGAAGCCGCAGAGCAGCCCCGTCGCGATTCCGATCAGCACGCCAATCGGAATCGGAACGCCTTTTGCCATCGCCATTGTGCCCGCCAGCCCTCCCAGCGCCACGATTGAGCCCACCGATAGGTCAATGCCGCTCGAGATAATGATCAACGTCATGCCCAGCGCCAGAATGTTAAAGACGGCCGTCTGTCGGACGACGCTCGATAGGTTCTGCGAGGTCAAAAACGATGGGCTCGCCACGCTGAGCACGAGGAACAGAATCAGCAGCGCCAAGAAAGGCAGCAAGCGCTTAATCATTGCAATGTTTCTCCAGAGGCGGAGGGCACCGTGGCCAGCCTCATAATGTCTTCTTGAGAACAGCCCCGCGGGAGTTCCCCCACCAGGTGGCCCTGGCTCATGACCAGAATTCGATCAGCGACTTGCAGAAGTTCCGGCAGTTCGGAACTCACCATCAGAATGGCCGCGCCTTCGCGGGCGAGTTGGTCCATCACTTCAAACACTTCGACCTTGGCACCTACGTCGATGCCGCGGGTGGGTTCATCGAACAGGAAAACCCGAGCCCCGCGATTCACCCATTTCGAGATCACCACCTTCTGCTGGTTGCCCCCGCTGAGGCGGCCGGCCCTTTGCTTGCCGTTCTCGCACCGGATCCGGAGCCGATCAATGGCCTTCTGTGTCGCTCGGGCCTCGTCGGCATGGCGGATAATCCCGCCCGGGCTGACCGCCTCCAGATTGGCCATGGTC
>JANODS010001229.1:0-1645 GCA_031412835.1 Acidobacteriota bacterium
GCCGGGGCGGTATGGGCGAAGTGTACGAAGCCCATGACGAACTGCTCGATCAAACCGTGGCGCTCAAAACCATCCGTCCCGAAATCGTAGGCGAACCGCAGATGGAAGAACGCTTTCGCCGTGAAGTGCTCCTCGCCCGACAGGTGACCCACCCCAACGTCTGCCGCGTTTTCGACTACGTGCGCACGGACAAATTCGGCTTTCTGACGATGGAGTTTCTCGAAGGAGAAACGCTGGCCCACTTCCTGCGCAGGCAAAAGCGGCTGACGCTCGACGAAGCTCGCCCCCTGATCGACCAAATGGTTGCTGCCCTCACGGCCGCCCATCGGGCTGGCGTGGTCCATCGCGATTTCAAAGGTGCGAACGTCTTCCTGACGACCGACCGCGATGGCGGCACGCGGGTGGTCGTAACCGATTTCGGACTCGCCCGCAGCACCCAACCGTCTGCCGAGGAGACCGCCACCGGCATGGGTGCCGGTACTCCGGCCTTCATGGCCCCCGAACAGCTCGAAGGCCGGCCCGTCGGCCCCGCCGCCGATATCTACGCCCTCGGACTTATCATGTACGAGATGGCCACCGGCTCCCCGCCCTACCCGGGCGATTCGCCATTGCAGGTCGCCGTCCGCCGTTTGCGCGAGAAGCCGAAGCGACCGCGGACCATCGCGCCGGACGTCGATAGTAAGTGGGAATCGGTTATCCTACGCTGTCTGGAATATGAACCGGAGGACCGGTTCGCCGAAGCCAGCGGGGTGATGAAGAGCCTCGCGAGCAGGTATTCGATGCCCTGGTTTCGCGTCAAGAAGAGTTGGCGAGTGGGGACGGTGGCGCTGGTGGCGGTGGTTTCGGTGGGCGTCGGCTTGTTGGGGGGGCAGTGGCTCGGAGACCAGGGGCCGGCCCCGACGGCGGCTAACTTCTACGCGATGGGCGTGGCGGCGCTGGCGGACGGCACTTACGCGCGGGCGGCTCGCATGTTGGAGTTAGCCACGGAAAAAGATGGTGAGTATATGCCGATCCGGCTTCGACTGGCCGAGGCGTATTGGCGGCTCGATCAGCCGCGGCAAGCGCAGGAGCAGCTCCTGCGGGCCGAACAGCAGGGGACTTGGGGCAACTTGGATCGACGGCGGCTGTACGACGGCACCCGGGCGATGGTGCTGCGGGATTTCAATACAGCGGAGGCGACGCTGGCGGCACGGATCGGCTCGCCGTTCGCGCCGGTGGCACCCCAGCCTCGATTAGATTTGGCTCGGGCGCAGGATAGCGCCGAACACATCGCCGCGGCCGAAGCGAGCTATCTGCGGGTGCTGGCTGAACAACCCGGGCAGCCGGCGGCGTTGCTGCGGCTGGCTGGGCTGGCCGAGCAGCAGTTGCAGACCGGTCGAGCGGCGGGCTACTACGACCAGGCCGAAGCCGCTTATCGGCGCGGGTTGAACGACGAGGGGTTGGCCTTAACGCTGATCCAGCGGGCGATGGGGCAGCAGTTTGTTTCGGCCAAAACGGCCAAGGAACTGTTGGGCAAGGCGGAGGCGATTTCTCCGACGGCGATAACAGAAGGCATGCGGGCGAGGCTGCTGTTGACCCGGGCCGTGATGGAGGTGCTCAACGCCGATTTCGACCAAGCGGAAGTGCTGGCGAAGCAGGGTGTCGC
>JANODS010001230.1:0-4122 GCA_031412835.1 Acidobacteriota bacterium
ATCGTGGCCGGGCGGGTGGCCGGATTGCCGGCGGGAAGTTGGGTGCAGGGCCGGGCGTGGGACCAGACGAACTGGGGCGGGGAATTCCCGGATCATACCGCGCTGACGAAGGCGGCACCGGAGCACCCGGTGTATTTGACGCGGGTGGACGGCCATGCGGCGTGGGTGAATCAGAAGGCGATGGCGCTGGCTGGGATAACGAAGGCAACGCCGGACCCAATGGGTGGGAAAATCATTCGGGATGCGCGGGGGGAGCCGACGGGGATCCTGATTGACCGGGCGCAGGGTTTGGTGGGTTCGAAGATTCCGGCGGCGACGGATGAGCAGGTGCGGCAGCGGCTGCGGGCGGCGGCGGTGGAGTGCGCGAGACTGGGGATGACGTCGGTGCACGACGCGGGGGTTTCGGCGCAGGTGATTCGGGCGTATAAGCAGTTGATCGCGGAGAAGATGCTGCCAGTAAGGGTGAATGCGATGATTGGCGGGGAGGGGGCGTTGTGGCAGCAGTATCTGCGTTCGGGCCCGGAGATAGGCGATTACTTGACGGTTCGGACGATTAAGTTAGTGGCGGACGGGGCGATGGGATCGCGGGGGGCGGCGTTCTGGCAGCCTTATGCAGACGATCCGGGTAACTCTGGCTTACTGATTTTGAATCAGGAGACGATTGAGAAAGTATCTCGGGAGGCGGTGGCGAAGGGCTTTCAGGTGGCGACTCATGCGATTGGGGATCGGGCCAATCGGGTGGCTTTGGACGCCTACGGGGTGGTGTTGGGAGAGAACAACGACAAGCGGTTTCGGATTGAACACGCGCAGGCGGTTTCGCTGCCGGATTTTGAGAAATTTCGCCGGTTCGGGGTGATTGCGTCGATGCAGACGAGCCATGCGACGTCGGATATGCGTTGGGCGGCGAAGCGAATGGGGCCCGACCGGCTGATGGGGGCTTACGCCTGGCGGCGGTTTCTGAATACGGGGGTGAAGTTCGCGAACGGGTCGGATTTCCCGGTGGAGGAGCCGAACCCGTTTTATGGCTTTTTTGCCGCAGTCGCGCGGCAGGACCAGAAGGGCTTTCCGGCAGGAGGCTGGATTCCGGAGCAGAAGCTTTCGCGGGCGGAGACGTTGCATTCGTTTACGCTGGGTGGGGCGTACGCCGCTTTTGAGGAGAATGGCAAGGGTTCGCTGGAGGTGGGGAAAGTGGCGGATTTTCTGGTGCTGGGTTCGGACGTGATGACGATTCCGGAGATGGAGATTCCGAAGGTGAAGGTTCGGATGACGTTTCTGGGCGGGCAGACGGTGTACGGAGTGCAATGAGGCTGCTTGCTTTGGCGGTGTTAGTTGGCGCGGTTTTGGGGGCGGAACCGCGGCGGGTCGTGTTACTCGAAGAGCTAATTCGGATCGATGCGATGCGGTCTCGCAGTTACGACCTTCCGATGCGCCAACAAAAGGCGGCATTGGACCTGAGTTGGGCGTTGAAGGACCGGGGGACAACGGTGCGGGTGCTGGTGATTGATCGGCGCATGAGCAGCCCGGCTTATGACAGCGGCTATCAGATCGGGGGGAGCCGCCGGGTGAAATTGGACCGGACGGGGGAGTACCAAGTGACGATCGAGAATCGCCAACAGCTTTTAGGTAGCGCGCTCGTAGATTTTCGGATGGATCTTGTGTTTGGAGACGAGCGGCCCGTGGTGAGTGAGGGGCCCACTTCGACGCGGAGATACTGGACGATTGCGGGGTCGATTGCGTTGTTCGCGATGATGGTTTCGTATGCGGGCGTGCGGCTGGGCCCGGTGGTGATGGACCGCTGGTTTCGGGGGCCGCGTTAGCTTCGGTTCAATTCCCGCCAGAGGGCGGCGTACCAAAGTAGGAACCGTTCTGGCTCTTTGCTTTCGGCGGCTTCGCAGAGGGTGTAGCGTTCGTAACCGCTTTTGCGGAGGAGGCTGAAGAGCTCCCGGTAGGGGTAGGGTCCGGCTAACTCGTTGATATGGACGTTTTTGATCCAGGGGCGGAGGAGTTCGAAGCTCGCTTTGACAGAGCCGTTAACGATGTCGGTGGGGTTTGAATTCCAGCAGAGGCCAACGTTGGGGTGTTTGGCCGCTCGCATGATGGCTGCCGCGATGGGGGGATTCTGGGTTTCTTTACCGTGGACTTCCATCCAGATTTCGACTCCTCTGCCGGCTCCGAATTCACCTAACTCGCGGAGGGACTCGCCAATGTTTCGAATGGTGGCTTCCTTATCGGAGTGAGGCGGTAAGCCGTTGGGGCGGACCTTAATGCCCCAAGCGCCGGTATCGTGCGCGAGGTCGATGAATGCTTTGGCGTCGGCGACGTGCTGGGCGCGAACGGTGAGGTCCGGCGACTGGAACTCGGCGGTGGTGCCGAAGCTGAGCAGGCGCACTTTGCTGCGTGCAAAACGCTGTTTTACCTTTTCGCGATCCGCGGGGAGCAAGGACGGCTCCACCTTGTGAGCGTGCTGGGTTCGAAGCTCAACGGCTTCAAAACCGGCCTTCTCAAGGTTCGTGATGAGGGTTTCGACATCCCAGTCTTTACAGACGTTATAGGTAACGGCACCGAGCAGCATGAAACTATTCTAGCGGCTCGCGACGCCGTCTTTGCGGGCCCGCACTTCGCGGACGGCGTAGATGCGGCGGCCCTGGCTTTCGAAGTACGTTCGGATCATGATTTCACCCAGCAGGCCGGTGGAAAACAGCATGAGACCGCCGAGGACCAGAATCGCTCCGAGGACCATTAACGGACCGTGGTCGGTGACGAGGTCGCGTTGGAAGTCGAGGAGCTTATAGACGAACAGGTACGTCATGATCGCACCGCCCGAGGTGAGGCCGAGCAGGCCGAACTTGCCGAAGAAGTGCATCGGGCGGGTGAAGTAAGTGAGAAGGAACCGGATGGTGATGATGTCGAAAAACACCTTCATGGTTCGTTCGAGCCCGTAATGGCTTTCACCGGCACCGCGGGGTACGTTTTTGATGGGCACTTCGACGATGCGAGCTCCGTAGAAGCTCGCTAGCGCCGGGATAAACCGGTGCAATTCGCCGTACAGATTCACGTCTTTGAGGATTTCCGCGCGGTAGGCTTTGAAGGTGGTTCCGAAGTCGTGGAGTTGGATGCCGCTGGCTTTGGCCATGAGCCAGTTGGCGATGCGGGAGGGGATTTTGCGGGTTACGGCGTTGTCGATGCGATTTTTGCGCCAGCCGCTGGCTATGTCATAGCCTTGTTCGATTTTTTCGAGCAGGAGGGGGATGTCTTCGGGTTCGTGTTGGAGATCGCCATCGAGGGAGATGATGATGCTGCCGGCGGCTTCGTCGAAACCGGCGGCGAGGGCGGCGGTTTGGCCGAAGTTGCGGCGGAGGCGGATGACTTTGAGGCGTCCATCGGTTTCGACGAGGTTGGCGAGGAGGTCGAAGGAGCGGTCGGTGGAGGCGTCGTCGATGAAGAGGATTTCGTAGGATTTGCCGAGGGATTCTAGGACGCGGGTTAGGCGGTCATAGAGGGGGAGGATGGCCGGCTCCTCGTTGTGGATGGGGATGACGATGGAGAGGACGGGCGCTGGCATAGAAATTCCTGTTCCTATTCTAGCGTGGTGGCAGGAACTGTGCTAACTGGCCCCGATGACTCCAGTCAATCACGTTCGCTGGCCGCCTAGTGGCGGGGTGGTTGAGATACGTGTTCTTTGCAGTAACCTTTTTGATCCGGTTCTGTGGTGATATGGGCAGCGAACCTGAAGCGAATTCAGAGCGGTTGGGAAAGAAAAAAGCCCCGCAGCTGGGTGGCTGCGGGGCGTGGAAATGGATTTTTATCCTAGAGGGAAAGTTTCGACAAACAGTTTCCGTTACGCGGAAACGAGCATATCGTCGAAGGATTCGTCTGGGACCAACTGTCTGCGGTCGAACTGCTCCTGGCACTCGATGCAATACGGAGTCCAAGGTACAGCGTTCATACGCTTGACGCTGATGTCCTCCTCGCAATGCATGCAGACGCCAAATTGGCCGCGGTCAATGCGCTGCAGCGCGGCGCGGACGTTTCTCAACAGGGAAGACTCCCGGTCAAGGGTGCGGATAGCAAGTTCGCGTTCGGAAGCGCGCTGAACTTCGTCGAGCGCGTCCGGACTCTTTT
>JANODS010001231.1:0-6628 GCA_031412835.1 Acidobacteriota bacterium
TGGGAAGGCTACCTCGGCACCGGCCTCGAAGACCCCAACTTCCGCCTCGGCGACGGCGGCTTCATCGCCCGCTTCACCGACGGCACCGTAACCAACGCCAATTGGAAATGCACCTCCGTCTACATCGCCCCCGTCGCCAACGAGACCTGCGTCAAAACCTCCGCCACCGGCTCCCCTGATTCCAGCGCCTGCTCGCTCCAGCCTCCCTGCGTCGGCACCGATCCCGCCGCCTGTCGCGCCCAGCACTTCAACTTACCCGACAACTGGGCCCAACCCGGCTTCGATGATAGCCGCTGGTCCCCGGCCAAACTTTATACCGCCGCCCAAGTTACGAACCAACCCGCATATACCCAAAACACCTCCCATTTCGGCAACGCTAACTTCATCTGGACCCAAAACCTATTCCTCGATAACCAGGTCGTCTGCCGCTACGCCCCCGCCGCCACCGGTAACATCACCGTCGGCGGAACCGCCAACGCCGCTTCGCTCAAACCCGCCCCCGTCAGCCCCGGTTCTATCCTCACCGTCTACGGAACCAATTTCAGCGCCACCACCGTCACGGCTCCGGCCGCGCCCCAGCCCACACTCACCGAAGGCTTCACCGCCGCCATCCGCGACAGCGCCGGCGCTTCCCTCAACGCTCCCCAGTTCTTCGTCTCCCCCTCCCAAACCAACCTCCTCGTCCCTCCCGGCCTAGCCTCCGGCCCCGCAACTCTAAACCTCCAACGCGCAAACGGAGGCACCGGATCCGCCAGCCTAACGGTGGCCCCCGTCTCCCCCGGCGTCTTCACGATGAACGCCTCCGGCTCCGGAGTCGGAGCAATCCAAGTCCTCAAAGTCGCCGCCGACGGCACCCGGACCACCACAGACGCCTTCACTCCCACCCTAACTCCCGCCCTCATCGACCTCTCCGGTCCCCAGCAGGTCTCCCTCCTCGTCTATGCCACGGGTCTCCGCCAAGCGACCTCTCTCACTGCCACCATCGGTGGCACCCCCGTCCCCGTCCTCAGCTACGGTGCCCAGACGCAGTACCCCGGCCTCGATCAAGTCAACCTCGGCCCCCTGCCGGCCACCCTCTCCGGCCGCGGCACTCTGAACCTGGAACTTATGGCCGACGGAGTCCCCGCCAACACCGTCACCGTCGCCTTCCGCTAAAATATTGGAAGTGGTGAGTATCATCGGCGAGAACTTAACGAGCCCCCTCCCCCGGCCCCATCCATTCCGGCGCCGAACACGAGCGCCTAAACCAGATTCTCCTCCAACTGGATGAACGCCTGAAGCACAAAGACATCTGGCCAGTCCTCGGCAACAAAGGCGTTGCGACGGAAGTCATGAACGCCCGACGCTCCATCAGCAAAGCCCAAGCCAAGCGACTCCCCGAGTTCTTCCGCGTACCCATCGATCTCTTTATCTGACGAACCAGCGCGGCACCGTCCGCCGCAGGTTCCAACCCTCTCCCCGAATCACCACCGTCACCCCCGGCCCCAACCCCTTCTCCGCCTCGGCTCGTAACATCATCCTCCCGTTCGCATGGGCAGGCGAAATCACAGTAACTCGGCGCGGTCGCACCAACGAAAGCACCTCGGGCAAATCGATCTTCCCCAAAATCCCAGGAACCACGATGCTACTAAGTCCTTCATGCATCGCCGCCGCGGCCACGTCCATATAACTTACAATGGATCTCTCCACTACTAACTCCCCGATCGGCGAGTAAAGCGCCGCCGCGAACTCCGCCGCCGGCCCCAAACTCCCCTTCGCGTAAACCGCTAACGGCACCTCCGTCCGGCTCTCCAAATACCGCGCCGCCGCCACTAGATCCGCCGTCTGCATCTCGACCAAATTCCGACCCAACAACATCGCCCGGGCCGCCAACTGATACGCTTGGCTATACCCCGTCCGCCCCGCCGCCCGATAGCTCTCGCCCCCGCCCCGCGGGTCCACCGCCAACACCAGAGCCCCATCCCGCACCAGCTCCAATACATCCGGATCCGCCCCTTTCCCGAACGAGCTAGCAAACACCACCGCCCGCCGAACCGTCTCCGGATGGAACAACAACGCCGGAATCGCCACGCCCCCTTCCACGATCAACTCCAACTTTTCCACCCGGATCCCACCCACATTCGCCTCCCCCCGTCTCCGCCCTTCCGGAACCATCGGCAGCCCCCTCCAGCCGATCGCCGCCCGAAGCCCCTCCAAAGAAGTCGGCCGCCGACCCGCCGCCTGCCGCCGAGCCTCCTCCAAATTCAACGAACGAACCGTCGAACCCGAAACCTGACCCGTCGGCGTCGCATACAGCACCGACTCCTCCTCCGTCAAAATCGCCGCCTCCCGCCCATCCGTCTCCCGGCCCTGCAAACTCTTCGCCAAAAATCGCACCGCCGCTTCCCGCCGAGGCTGGCTCCAACCATGCGTATCATCAAACTCAAAGTAGCCCGCCTTCTCGCTCTGCCCCAGCAAGTCAAACAACCGTTGATTCTGCTTGTAAGTCATGCGCGCCCCCGCAATCGGAAAGTAATCTCGAATCGCCGTCGTCATCAGAAACGGACGCGGCGCATGAGCCAACGCAAAGTCGGCGAAATCCAAGCCTTTCGCAATGAAACCTGGCATAACCTGTTCGGCATCCTGCGGTCCCGGCCCCGCCCAAAGCTCCCTCCAGCGTGTCATATAGCAGGACGAAACCACTGCCGCCAACCGAGGCTCAAACACCGCCAGATAAGCGGCCTGCGTCCCCCCGCCCGAGTTACCCGCAATCGCAATCCGACGCGGATCGATCTCCGGCCGGGTCAGCAGATAATCGAACGCGCGAATCCCATCCCAAACGAAGTACCGCGCCAGCGTCTGCCCGGTCAGCAGCGTCTGTAACCCCGCCATATTGTGCTCGGCCACCCCCGCCCCCGCCCGCGACACTCCGGTATCCGGGTCGCGGTACTCAAGCCGCTCTCCTTGCCCCGGCGGATCAAACGCCAAAACCGCGAACCCCTGCTTCACAAATCCAATAAACGCTGTCTGATAAGTCGATGAGGCCTTTCCATTCACCGAGTGCCCCGCCACCCCCAGAACCGCCGGAAACGGAGCCCGCCCCACCGTCGGCAAGTACAAATTAGCCGACACAAAAAATCCCGGCTGGCTCTCGAAAATCACGTTTTCCACCCGATAACCATCTCGCGCGAACGACCCCGTAACGCGAGCGTTGAGCGGAGACTTCTCCGCCGGAAGTCCCCCGATCACCTCGAGCATCGTGCGGCGCACATACCCCTGCCGCTCCCGAATTTGCGCCATCGTCGAAAGCCCCTGAATCGTCTCCTCTCGCCGCTCCCAATGGTCCTCGGCTTGCCCCAAAAGCCAAGCCTCAAACTGGGCGGCATAGTCGCCGCCAACCGCCAGCGGCGGCTGAGCCAACATCATCGGCCCGAGTAGAAAGAAACACGGTAACGCCATGCGCATAGAAGAACTAGAATAACCGCAATCAACTCCTCCTCATCCCAATTGCCACAAAAAACCAAGCGGCGGCCAGCGCGGCAAATGAAACCACCACCGGTGCCAGCCCCTCCATCACGACCGCCCCCACCAATTGCACCCCGGCTAAGTCGAGCCCCTTCATCATGTTCACCGCCACGAAGCCATTCGCGATAGCCAAGATGAAGCTGCAAACGGCCGCGAAGATCGCTCCCAGCGTCAGCGGCCGCATCATCGTCAAAAGGCGTTCACTCGGTCGGAATGCAAACCACGCCCCTGCCATCATCGGCACAGCGCAGACCAGCAAGCCCAACAACGACGCAAAACTTGCGCCTCCAAATCCTTTCATAATCGGTCTCCTTTGAAATCCAACGCTCACAATGACGAAGAACGCTCACCAAATCCAAACGTGACACTGTCACGTTTCGCCGACTCCCGCGTTCTATCGTCTGTGGAGCGAGCACGAGAGATCGAACTGGTGAGCAGATTGCAATCAGGGGACGCGACCGCCTTTGACGAAATCTACGACGCCTTCAACCATCGGCTCCTGAGCTTTCTCACGCGCTTGGCCCGAAACCGTCCGCTCGCCGAGGATCTTCTCGAAGAGACCTGGCTTCGCCTGGTGTCGAGGAATCAGGTCCTCCACGAGGAAACCCACCTCGGTCCATGGCTCTTCGCCGTCGCCCGCAATCTTTACGTCAGTCACTGCCGCTCCCGGGCCCGTGAAGAGTCCTACACAGCGGATCTGATCCTCCTCTGGCCGTCCTGGCCCTCGCAATCCCCCCTCGATTCCGCCTCGCTACACCAATTCGAAGAGCGCCTTGAAGCCGCCATTGCAGCGCTACCAACGATGTATCGAGAGGTGATTCTCCTCGTCGGCGTGGAGCAGCTCCGCCCCATCGACGCCGCCAAAGTATGTGGCATCAGCCCCGAAGCGTTTCGGCAGCGCCTCAGCCGAGCCCGCGAAAGGATCTCCCGGTTTCTAAATACGACAAAGATGGTAACTCATGACTAACGACGAAGATCACCTGCTACAAGAAATGGGCCGCCTGCCCCCCCTCGCCCGGAACCCCGAACGGGAAGCCCGCGTGCGAACCCGTTGCCGCGCCGCGATAGCAAGCCGAGTCGCCCGCCAAAAGCTCGCCACCGGAACCCGCCTAAGGATCCTCGACCTAGCTGCCGCCGTGGCCCTCTGCCTCTACGTTGCGGTAGTCTTCTCAACGGCCACAACGTTGACGCAGTAACACGCAGTAACAACCATCGATTCCGATCAGCAAATGTTGTAAGCTGCCGACCATGACGCAAACTACTTTGCTCCGGACCTTTCTACTCACCGCCAGCGCCGCCCTGCCCCTCCTCGCCCAAACCTCCCGACCCGTACGCATAACGGTCACCCCGGCCCGTAAAGTTCGTGCCCGTCATCAACCCGCTCATCGAGTTCGTATGGCCATGTCCCTGCCCCATCGAAGCCGCGTTGTCCACCCCGCTCAGCACGTGGAAATCTTGCCGAATCGCCGCCAGGGGCGTCTAGCATGGAGTCATCTTGTAGTCAGTCCCCTCCTCGGCTGGAATCCAATACCGCTCCGGAATCCCGTTCCCGTTGAACCAAAGTACAAACCGGGTCTCAATCGGCTTCGCCTCCGCCGCCAAGGCTTGGGGGGCAGAACGACGACATCACCGTGCTGACGGTGGAGCTTAACCGAGCGGATTCCAGATGAAGGCGAGGTCGAGGAGGAAGCCGGCGACGGAGCCCTCGCCTTCGATGGCGGTGACGTCGGCGCGGATCTCGGGTTCGGCACCGGGGCGATAGATTTCGATGGTGCGGGGCGTCGGGTCGAAGAGCCAGCCGAGTTGCACTCCGTTTTCTAAGGTACTCCCGCATCTTGCGGCGGAGCGCGGGGAGCCGGTCGGTGGCCGAGCGGAGTTCGATGACGAAGTCGGGGCAGAGGTGGAGGAAGGGCTCAGCGGCGTCGGCGACGCGGGAGCGGCGGGTCCAGAAGGCATCGGGGGAGCGACGGGCACCACTGCCTGAAATCTGGCGAGCGGCGGCCACGGCCGACTTTGCCGCAAATCACAACTTGCACCAGAACCGATAGAGATTCAGTACGAAATGAGACTTCTTAACGTAACAAGGACTGACTTTTCGCCTGTCACAGCCCACCCTCCAGCCGCGCCAAATTCCGCTTATACGCCCGCACCGCCGCAGGCTTATCTCGCAGCGCCTCCACTGCGGCCCGGATCAGCTTAGCTCCCTCTTCCCTTCTCCCAATCTTCTTCAGGCTTGCGCCCCACTCCCCTTCCACCTCCGCTAGCAGCGGATTTCCCGGCGGGAGCGATTTGCGGCGGATCTCCACTGCCTCGCGGAGCAGCGCCTCGGCCTCCGCTGCCCGATTGCGTGAAACCAGCAGCGCGCCAAGTCCGCCGAGCGTATAGGCCAAGTGCGGGTGGCCGGCTGGCAACGCCGTTCGCCGCACTGCCAAAGCCTGCCGGAAATTCTCCTCGGCGTCCGGGTGATCGACCTCCGCGAGCAGGTGAGCGAGATTCTGCTGACAATTCGCGGTCAACGGATGCGCGGGACCAACGGTTTGCCCAGCAAGGGCGAATGACTCGCGCAACAATTTTTCCGCTTCCCCGAATCGCCCCCGCGCCTGCATGAGCTGCCCCAACGAACCGAGGCTCTGCACAATCGTCACATGCTTTGCTCCGAATGCCCGCGTCCGGATTTCGAGCGCCTCGCGATGAAGCCGTTCAGCCTCTTCCAACGCTCCCCGCTGCTGCAGGAACAGCCCGAGGTTTCCGAGGGCTTGCGCCAGATCGGGATGCTTGTCTTCTAGCGCAGCCCGCCGAATCCGAATCGCGTCGCGAAACAGCGGCTCGGGCTCCTTCTCCGCCCCGCGGCTCATCAGCATCAAGCCCAGGTTGTTCTCCAGCGTCGCTACCTTCGGATGATCCGGGCCAAGCGCGCGGCGGGCGATCTCGATCGCTTCCCCCGCAATCGTTTGCGCCTCGCTATACCGCCCAGCCAGACTAACCGCCGTCGCAAGGTTGTTCAGCGTGTCGGCGATCACGCGGCTGTCCCGCCCCAGCGCCCGCGTTTGCAACCCCACGGCCTCGCGCAACAAAGGCTCGGCCGACTTCGGATCCCCCTTCCCGAGATGCAGCAGTCCCAAGC
>JANODS010001232.1:0-6133 GCA_031412835.1 Acidobacteriota bacterium
CTCGTCCCCTCGCCCGCCGAACCCTGCACCGCTTCAATCGGCGCTACCGCCGCCAGAGCTTCCTCTTCTTCCAAAATCACGTCCGCGCTTACGCTCAAATCGGGGATCACCCGAGGATCCATTTTCTCCAGCCGAAACCGCACCAGCACGTCTTTCTTGAACTGTGCCCGCGAACCGCCGGCCTTTGTAATCGCGCCAATAACGACCAATCTTCCAGGCAATTCCAGCCCCGGAAAGGCGTCAAAACGCAGGCGTGCTTTCTGTCCAATGCGCATCAACTGCACATCCGACTGGTTCACCGTCGCATTCACGATCATCGACGAAGGGTCCACAATCTGCATAAACAACATTCCCGGATTTACCGAATCACCCTGTTGAATCGCCCCAAACTCCGAACCGCGAAAGGTATTCTGCATCACGACCAACCCGTCCATCGGTGCCTTCACCAACATCTTATCCGCGTTCGCTTCCGACCGCTTGTACTCCATCTTCGTGCTCTGCAATTCCAAATCAGCCGAACGAACTTGAGCCTTTTCGCCAATATCGAGGTACTTTCTGGCCTCCTGCATCTGCTTCAAATTGGCTTTCGCCTCCTCCAAAGCCAGCCGCAGGCGCTCACTGTCGATCGCGCTCCGAACCGCGATCGTCTTAATATCCAATTCAGCTTTCTCAACCGCGCCAGTCGCGGTCAAAACCTGTTGCTCGTAAGACTTCCGCGTAATTTGCAGCTCCGCCGTCTGCTTCCGGAAGTCCGCCTCCGCCTGCGTCACCGTCGACTTAAAGTCGTCCAGCCGCTGCATCATATACTGCCGATCAAACTCGGCGACAACCTCGCCCTTCTTCGCCATCGAACCACTCTTCGATAAGGCTTGAATCTGCAATCCGAACTCGCTGCCACCGCGGCTGCTACCACCTCCGCTGCTGCCACCACCAGGAGAGCCACCGCCGCCCTGAAGCGCACCGCCCGTCGAGCCAATTCCCGTGCTGGTCGCGGACCGAGTCGGTGTCGCCCGCGGTGCCGCTACGGTCGTCGTCCTACCAGAAGCTGAACGCGCCGAACGCAATCCACCACTCGCCCCCGCGGCACCCGATGTGGAAGCCAAGGACTGCGTCGCTCCACCACCACCTCCGCCAGCACTCGATTGGTCACCACCACCACCTGACCCGCCGGCCGCACCGCCCGACGACGAACTACCGCCGGACGACGAACCGCCACCGCCACGCTCACCACCAGAAGACCGACCGCCGCCCATCATCGACATGCCGCCACCACTCGACACCGTCTGCGAACCGCCCCCTCGACCGCCCCGCAGCGAAGGAGCGATCAACGAAGAGTATTTCTCAGCCGCCGTCACCCCGGTCAATCGAATCGTCCGCTCCACGCGTCCCTTATCCACCGTCGCCGACCGAACAACCGTCGCCGTCGCGGCCGTCTCCGCGCTTTGCTGCTGACCCTGCCAATACCAATATCCCGCCCCCGCCGTAACCACCAGCACCAGCACCCAAATCCACGCCCGGCTTCTCCCGCGCCGAGGTTCTTCCGGTGCCACCATCTGCGGGGCTCCGCTCGGCGGCGGCGTAACCACCGGCGAGGGGAACTCGGGCAAGGCACTGCTCGCCATAAAAACAGGATTCGAATCCATCGGCTGAGACGACATGGGAAGGTATTCCTTTATGGACTGCTACAACGGGTTAGACGAAATTTTACTGGAAAAGGTTATGCCAAGCACCCGACGCAACTTGAATTTCCTTAGCCGTTCATGGAAGCCAGGAATTCAGCATTGCTCCGCGTCTTGCCCAGCTTATCCTGCAACAACTCCATCGACTCCACGGGAGACAATGGATTCAACACCTTACGGAGAACCCAAACCCGATTGAGCTCCTCCTTCGGGATCAGCAACTCCTCTTTCCGAGTGCCGCTCTTGTTGATGTCAATCGCCGGGAACACCCGCTTGTCCACCAACTTACGGTCCAAATGAACTTCCATGTTGCCCGTACCTTTGAACTCTTCAAAGATAACGTCGTCCATGCGAGACCCCGTATCGATCAAAGCCGTCGCAATAATCGTCAGCGAACCGCCCTCTTCGATGTTCCGCGCCGCGCCGAAAAACCGCTTCGGACGCTGTAGAGCGTTCGAATCAACACCACCAGACAACACTTTGCCAGAAGGCGGAACCACCGTATTATAAGCGCGCGCCAATCGCGTAATCGAGTCGAGCAGAATCACAACGTCCCGCTTATGCTCCACCAAGCGCTTGGCCTTCTCGATCACCATCTCAGCCACCTGCACGTGACGCGCCGCCGGCTCGTCAAACGTCGAACTGATCACTTCGCCCTTCACACTGCGCTGCATATCCGTCACTTCTTCCGGACGCTCGTCGATCAACAACACAATCATCGTCACGTCCGGATGATTCGTCGTCAACGAGTTCGCAATCGCCTGCAACAACATCGTCTTGCCGGTCCGCGGCGGAGCCACAATCAATCCCCGCTGCCCCTTCCCAATCGGAACCATCAAGTCCATGACCCGACCCGAGAAGTTCTCCTTCGTCGTCTCCAGCTTGATCCGCTCCTGTGGGTACAACGGAGTCAGATTGTCGAAAAAGATCTTGTTCCGCGCCTCTTCCGGCGGTTCAAAGTTGATCGCGTCCACCTTAATGAGAGCGAAATATCGTTCGCCCTCCTTCGGCGGTCGAATCTGACCACTAATCGTATCGCCCGTGCGGAGGTCGAAACGGCGAATCTGCGACGGCGAAACATACACGTCGTCCGGGCCGGGAAGGTAGTTGTACTCCGGTGCCCGCAGAAAGCCAAACCCGTCCGGCAAGCACTCCAGTACGCCTTCCGAGAAAATCAGACCGCTTTTCTCCGCCTGCGCTTGCAGAATCTTGAAAATCAGCTCCTGCTTTCGCAAGCCCGCCGCCCCCGCCACGCCAAACTCCTTGGCGATGCCATTCAGCTTCTGAATGTTCATCTCCTTCAGTTCGACAAGGTCGAGGGTGTTCGGATCCCTCTTGCTCGCTTCGGTTGACTCGACGGCACCGCCCGGGGCCGCCAACTTCTCAGCCTTCGCCGCGCGCGGCCTCGACTCCATCGGAAGCACTTCCGCTCCGGTCTCTTCCGGCGTCACCGGCTGGTTCGTTTCTTGATCGCTTGCCAAATTTCCCTCGCTCCCTGACCGCTGACGGCCGAGAATGGCACCAGCTCCACCCCCGGAATTTCCTTCCGGATGGCCGCCAGGCCGTGATGCAGTTCGGACTGATTCAGTTTGTCTATTTTCGTCGCTACCACCAGGTAGCTCTTTTCATGATGTTCCAGCCACTCCCGCAAAACGCGGTCGTGCTCCATCCAGCCACGTCTGCCGTCAAGCAGCAGAATGCAAAGGCCTAAACTTTGACGGCTCAGCAGGTAGGTCTCGATCATCGCCTGCCAAGCGTTTTTGATTTCTAAGGGAACTTTTGCGAAGCCGTAGCCAGGAAGATCAGCGAAGATGATGTCTCCACCGATGCGGAAGAAGTTGATCGACTGTGTTCGGCCCGGTGAGGAACTCGTAAACGCGAGCTTCTTAGTGCCCGCCAGACAGTTCAAGAGACTGGACTTTCCCACATTACTGCGGCCCAGAAAGGCAAACTCCGGGGTGCTACCCTTCGGATATTGCTCTGGGATGGTTGTACTTAGTATAAACTCTGCGGAGGGTTTGGTGGGGGGCACTACGGTTTTGGGGAGGGAGGGGGGGTAGGGAGAAGGGGCGGCCTAACAGCGCGAAAGGCCGAAAGCCGCCCCAACTCGGTTAATGAGTGATGTCGTCCGAGCCCACCGGGGCGGCTTCAGACTGGCTCGATGTCGGTGGAGCAATCGGCAACGGAGTCACCTCTCGCTCAAGAGCGATCTTCAACACCTCATCCATGCTCTCCACAAAGTTCAACTTCATCTCTTTGCGAATGATTTCCGGAATGTCGTGCAGATCCTTCTCGTTGTCTTTCGGCAGTACCAATTCGTAGATGCCTTGACGATGAGCCGCCAGCATCTTCTCTTTCAGTCCGCCAATCGGCAACACTTTCCCGCGCACCGTGATCTCTCCCGTCATGGCCAAATCGCCACGCACCGGAATATTCGTCAACGCGCTACACATGCTCGTCGCAATCGTAATACCGGCCGACGGGCCGTCCTTCGGGATCGCTCCCTCCGGAACATGCAAGTGGATGTCGAGGTTCCGATAGAAGTCCCGCGCCAACCCGAGCGAGGCCGCTCGACTCCGCACGTAACTCATCGCCGCCTGTGCCGATTCCTGCATCACGTCGCCCAACTTGCCCGTCAACGTCAGCTTGCCACGGCCTTCCATCACGGTCACTTCCGTCGTCAGAATCGATCCGCCGACCTCCGTCCAAGCCAAGCCAATCGTCGCGCCAATGTCGTTCTTGTGGCTCGCCTGCGTGTCCCGGTACCGCGGTGGACCCAGCATCTCGACCAGAGTTTGCGCCGTGACGGTCACCGTCGGCAGCTTGCTCTCCACCGGCTTGGCATCCGCCTCCGCCGCCGCTTTCCCTTTCTTGCCCTTCTTGGCAGGTTTATTCGCTTCCTCGTCGGACGATTCCACGATCAACTCGCCGCCCTTGGCAATCGTGTCCGGCTCATCGTCCACCGATGCCTCGACCACTTTGCGCGCCACTTTCCGGCAGACACTGCCAATCTCACGCTCCAAATTCCGCACACCGGCTTCCCGCGTGTAGCTCTGAATCAAAGCGCCCACGCCCTCAGGCGTGAAATCGATCTGCGTCTCCGACAGTCCAGTCGCCACTTTCTGCTTAGTGATCAAGAATCGCCGAGCAATCTCGGCCTTTTCAAGCTCCGTATACCCACTCAACCGGATCACTTCCATGCGATCCTGCAAGGGAGCCGGAATCGTATGCATCACGTTCGCCGTCGCCACGAACAGCACTTCGCTTAAGTCATAGTCCACGTCCAGGTAATGGTCCATGAACTTGTCATTTTGCGCCGGATCCAAAACCTCGAGCAGCGCCGACGATGGGTCGCCCCGGAAGTCCGTCGACATCTTGTCAATCTCGTCCAACATGAAGACCGGGTTCTTCGTCCCCGCCTTCTTCATCATCTGGATCACTTGGCCGGGAAGCGCCCCGATGTAGGTCCGCCGATGGCCCCGCACCTCCGCCTCGTCCCGCACACCGCCTAACGACAACCGCACAAACTTGCGCCCGGTCGCCTTCGCAATCGACATCCCCAAAGAGGTCTTGCCCACTCCGGGAGGTCCCACAAAGCAAAGGATCGAACCCTTCGGATTCTTCACGAGCCGCCGAACCGCCAGAAATTCCAGGATCCGTTCTTTAATCTTATCCAGCCCGTAATGATCGCTTTCCAGCACTTCGCGAGCATACTTCAAGTCGCGAATTTCTCGCGTCTTCTGCTTCCACGGCACCGCTAGCAACCAATCCAGATAGTTCCGCGAAACGGTCGACTCCGCCGACATCGGAGGCATCTGCTCCAGACGCTTGAGTTCGGCCATCGCCTTCTCCTGCGCGTCTTTCGTCATCCCCGCGGCGTCGATCTTCTTCTTAAGTTCGTCGAATTCGCTCTTTTCGCCCCGGCCTAACTCTTTCTGGATCGCCTTGATCTTCTCGTTAAGGTAATACTCTTTCTGCGCCCGCTCCATCTGCCGCTTCACGCGACCTTGGATCGTACGGTCCACCGAAAGCTTCTCAATCTCGATATCGAGCATCTCGGCCACACGCGTCAACCGGTCAATCGGATCAAAGATTTCCAGCAGTTCCTGCTTCTCTTCAATCGTCAATTGCAGGTTCGCACCCACGGTATCGGCCAGCTTCCCCGGATCATCCACCTTGATCGTCGCGATCATGGTCTCGTAGTTCAGGTTCTGGCTCAGCTTTACGTACTGCTCAAACAGCGTCGTCACTCGAGTCGTCAACGACTCCAGCGAAACCCCGGCGTCGATCTTGCTGGCAAACGTCTTCACGGTCGCGCGAAAATAACCATCTTCCGCCGTTACCGAAATCACTTTCGCCCGCTCAAAACCCTCCACCAGCACCTTGATGTTGCCGTCCGACAACTTCAAGCTCTGTACGATATTGGCAATCGTACCGACACTGTAAATCTCATC
>JANODS010001233.1:0-3355 GCA_031412835.1 Acidobacteriota bacterium
ACCTCATGGTCGCCCCCCACCACCCCATGGGTCCGCACGCCACGGTCATCAACGTCCACTTCGCCGCCGCCACGCCGAACTTCCACGTCCTGGAATATCACCCGGACGACGAGTCGCCCCGCAAGGACCTTTTGAAGGAACCGCTTATGGTCAAAGACGGCTATATCCCGCTCCCAACGAAGCCCGGCTGGGGCGTCGAACTGAATGAGGACGCCCTGCGCCGGATGCCGCCGAAGCCCTGGCGACGCGGCTTCGATTACCGCGTCGATGGCTCCGTCGCTTACGTCTAGGTGGCCGGGACTCGCGTTGTCTGCCGCTGTACCAACTGCCACTGCTTGCCGTTCTTCACCCAAACCAGGAGCACGGTCATATTGATCGGCGGAGTCGCTTTCGAAACCACCTTGGCGCGGATCGTGGCCGTCTTTCCGTAAACCTTAATCGTCTCTTCGCCAACCTCGAACGTCGGCTTATTCTTCACGAGTGCGGCGATCGCCACGGCCTTGTTCTCGAGCAAGGTGTTCGAGTGGCTGTACTGCAATTCATCCGCCAAAAGGCGTTTTAGCGCCGCTTCGTCTCCTGCCTTGGCGGCCTTCACGAATTCAGCGTGAGCCGCTTTCACTTCTTGTTCCGGCTGGCCAAAGCAAGCCACGGACAGCATCAATACTGCGAGTAGGGTTTTCATCGCCCCCGATCATATCGCGTTTTCAGCTCTTCAAGTCTTTGAGGGCCGCGGCGATCTCCGCCTTCGCCGCGTCGTCCACCGCTGCGAACGGCAAACGCGGCGCGCCGCCATAGTAACTATTCAAATCCATCGCCCATTTCAAACCCGGCATGCCGTACTTCGAAACGACCTGTGCCAAGGCCGTGATCCGCTCCTGCCAGTCCAACCCGGCTTCCTCTTCGCGCTGCCGATACGCTTCCCAGATCAGTTGAATCGTGTAGGGAATCGCGTTCGCAATCGCGATCACCCCGCCCTTCGAACCCGCCTTCAATTCGGTGAATAGGCTAGCCGCATTCGTCGTTAACTCGGCACGAAGGATGTTCGGATGGGTCGTTCCAAAGTCGGCTTCGATCATCACCGGAATCTTCGCCCCGTCCGCCACCGCTTCGTAGTAAAGCGTCTTCGTCGCCCCCATCGCCTGCACCATTGCGAAATGAAAGCCCAGTTCCGCCGCCCGGTTAGTCAAGGCCACCGTCTCGCGGACGCTGGGTGCCGACGTCATCGCACCCAGCAGTTTCCCCGGCTTGGCCGCCTTCGTGGCAAGCTCCCAAACCAGCGGTTTTTCGTCGGCGGTGAGCAGTTCATCCCCCACCACATATCCCGTCAGGTTAATGGCGTTCAGCCGCTCGATGTTACTCGCCAGCTTCGCTTTGTACACGTCGCCCCGATGGTCGAACGGCGTCGCGATCGGTACGAGGATGCCCTGGATTTTCAGCATATGGAGATACAAAAAGGGCGCGGCGGCTTCGTCACCGAAGCCCCGCGCCCTTTTTCGAAAACTAGCCTTTCACGAAAACGATAACGAGCGTGAACAGCGCCAAGGACTCGATGAAAACCAGGCCCAGCAGGCCCAGACCACGAATCGCCGTCGCCGCGCCGGGGTTGCGGGCAATCGCTTCCACCGCGCCCGCAATCGCTTTGCCTTGGCCCAGGGCGCAAAGGCCCGAGGCGATCGACATCGAGAAAGCGGCCGTGATCACAACCGCCGGATCGGCGGCCATCATCGGCGTCGCAAAGGCCATCAGGATGATGGCGAGTAAAAACATTTTTCCAAACATTGGGTAGTGCTCCTTTTGATTTATGAAGTGCGCTCAGGAGGTGGTTCCGTTCCGCCGTTGGGACGAGGAGGGCTCACACTGGCGCCATCGAAAATGCCGAATAAATTTAGTGATCGTCAGAGATCGCCGCGCCGACATAGATCAGCGTCAGCAGAGCAAAGACGTATGCCTGAATGACCGAAATAAACACATGCAGCCCCATGAAGGCGACTGGCAGAATGATGTAAGTCAAGCTCAGGAAAACCAGGGTCATCTGCTCACCGGCGAACATATTCGCGAACAAACGGATGGTGAGCGAAACGGGCCGCGCGGCGTGGCTAACAATCTCAATCGGTAACATTAATGGGGTCAACCACCAGATGGGACCCGTAAACTGTTTGATGTAACCGCCACCGTGCGCCTTCAGCCCTTGGATGTTGTAGTACAAAAACGCGATCATCGCAATGCCGGCCGGAACGTAATGATACATCGTCGGCGATTCAAACATCGGCACGACGCCAATCAAGTTACAAAACAAAATGAAGATGAAGAAGGTACCCGCTATCGGAATGTACTTCTTATAGTCGTGGTGCACATTCTCGTGCGCCTGCTCGGATAGAAACTCGTAAATCGTTTCCAGAACGTGCTGCAGTTTCCCCGGGGCAGTCATCGAAAGGCGGCTTTTGCCAATGGCAAAAACAATCATGATCAGAAGCGCTACCAGCAACTCCATCGTGATGTAATTCGCCCACGGCCGCGCGTGTGCCGGAATGCCAACCAGCGCCAGAATCGAGTTACCCAATCCGGCGAGATGATCGTTAAAAAGTACGGTGAGCCACAGCTCAGGAGTTTCGTGCATAGATCAGTTGATAAACCGTTTCACTCATCGCCGCCACAACAGCGGTCAACAGCCCAGCCAGGAAAGCGACATGGTTCACGGCAAATATCTTGAGCATAGCATAGCCCAGCACCGCTAAGGCCGCCAGCCGAAAGCCAAACATCGCCGCCCGCGCCGGTGTTGGCCGCGAAAACACGCGTTCCAACCAGCGAAAATTCGCCCACGCCGCCACCGCGCCCGTCCCCACCCCCACCGCCGTCAACCCATCCCAACCTACCCAGGCCCCCACCGCCCCAATGACGCCCCAAATCCCGATCCCTCGCTCCATCCGACGCACCAGCCCCTCGTAGTCGTCATTCACGGTTCATCTCCTTCTCCGCCTTCCGAATCAACTCCCGCATCCCGGCCACCACCCCAGCGATCAACCAAACGATGTACCAAAAATGCGTTCCAAAAACGTGGTCCAGCCCCAGCCCGATCCCATAGCCGACGAGCAGGCTCACCGGCAAAATCAGCGCCAAGCTCATGTAGTCCGACATCAGCCGACCCACGCTCCGCTCCCGCTTCATGGCCCCGTCACCGCCAAGGTGTGCCGCGCATGGCAGTTCATACAACTCACCTTTGCCACCCCAGACCCCAACGAGGCCCCGGCCGGTTTCCCCTTGCAAGCCGCCGGTGTCGTCGCATGGCACTTCGCACACCCCGCCTGCGTCACCGTCCATTCCTTCATCGCGTGATGCCCATGGCACGTGCTACAGT
>JANODS010001234.1:0-1966 GCA_031412835.1 Acidobacteriota bacterium
AAGACCGGCGGAAGCCCGGCGTCGGCACGCAGTCGGAGCAGGCATAGGGGTATACATAGGTAAGCGGATTCCGCCGCCAAAACCCGACATTTGTTTACGTCAAATCTGCACGAGCCCGCCCCGCCATCTCTCCCATCGTCATCCACTCCCGCCCGGCCTCCGCAATCACCTCCAACGACTCAGCAAATCGCCGCTGCTTCTCCGCAAGCGAACCCCCTATCCGCTCCAGCGAGTTCGTCGGCAGATCCCGAAAGTCTTCGCTACACGTCAAATCCGCCGGATGGACCACGTAGTAAAAGTACTTCCGAGCCGCCAACGCCGCCCGCAACATCGCGAAATGCTTCTCCCAACCCAACAAAAACCCGGTCGTATGCCAGATCGTCAACCCCAACGGCCCCGGAGTGCTCGGCACCGGCAGCATCACCAACCCCCGATCCAAATATGGCTCCCGCGACCCCACCAGCGGCTGCAACCAATCCCGCCGATCCAAAATCCGCCAAAACTTCTCGCCCTGCCCCCAATGGTTCCAAGCGTTCTTCAACACAAACGGGTAGTAAAGCAAGCTCGGAAGCAGGCTCGTATCGTACCGATAACCCTGCTCCGCCAACACATCCATCATCCGATCCGAATAGCTCCAAGCCGGAGCGATAAACCCATCCGGCGCTTGCCCCGTCGCGTCCCCCAGCGCCGCGTGCGTCCGATGGATCTCCTCGGTCAGCTCAGCCTTCGATAGAGCCCCCAAATTCGTATGGTGGTTCCAAGTATGGTTCCCAATCTCATGGCCCCGCTCCACCCAACTCCGCACCTTCGCCCGATGCCGCTGCTTCTCCAAATCCCGGCCAATCACGTACAGCGAATACCGAAACCCGAACTGCTCGGCATAAGCCTCAAAACGGTCCATCACCGGTCCAAAGGTCGGATCCTCATACCCAGCCGGATAACCAAAAGCATGGTCCATCGAATCGAGATTCAGGCTAACGGCCGCGTAACTCATCGCTAACAGGGTTATCGGCCAAAAGCTCCTCGAACATTAGATAATCTGTGGCCGACATCCCCAGCCGCTCGTAGGTCCGCTGCGCTCGCTCGTTGTCCTTCTCCACGTAAAGCCGAAACCCACAGCAGCCGCCCTCACTCGCCGCCAACTCCTTCACCGCCGCATACAGCGCCCGGTACACCCCCCTCCCCCGATACTCTGTCTCCACAAAAACCGACTGCACCCACCAGAACATCCCGTTCCGCCAGTCGCTCCATTCATAAGTGATCAGCAAACAGCCCACCGCCCGGCCATCCTCTTCGGCCACAAAATATCGCCCCATTTGACCATCCGCCAACACCCGGCCCACACCGGCCCGAATCGTCGCCGGAACCAGCGTCTTATGCTCCGTCTCCAAAGCCATCCGCTCATTGGCGCGAGCCAAAAACTCCAGATCAGCCACCACCGCCGGTCGAATCATTTGGTCACCAAAAGCATACGAATATCCATCACATTGGTCCGTGTCGGACCGGTAATCAGCAGGTCGCCCATCCGCTCCAAAAACAAGTAGGAGTCGTTATTGTCCAGCGCCGCCCGGGCCGCCTTCGCATCCTTCGCCGTGGCCGAATTCGCAAACCCGCCCGCCGCGTCCGTCGGCCCATCGGTGCCATCCGTCCCCGCGCTCAAAACCAAAATCCGAGGCTCATCGAGAAGGTCCAGCGCCGCCGCTAACGCGAACTCCTGATTGCGGCCTCCCTTCCCCGTCCCCCGCAGGTTCACCGTCGTTTCTCCACCCGACAAAATACACAACGGAGGCTTCGCCGGATTCCCACTCCGCAAGCTCTCCTTCGCAATCGCCACATGCATCCGCGCGACGTCCCGCGTCTCCCCCTCTATTGTCGTCGACAGAATCAACGGCCGATAACCCAACTCCTTCGCCTTCGCCGCCGCCGCCAAAACCGACTGTGCGTTGCTCCCCACAATCCGATTCGT
>JANODS010001235.1:0-1941 GCA_031412835.1 Acidobacteriota bacterium
CCGAGGAACAGCCCATTAGCGTCCACGACTTCCACGCGACAATTCTGCATTTACTTGGACTTGAGCATACGAAGTTAACCTATCGCTTCAATGGCCGCGAAATGCGGTTGACCGACGTATACGGAACCCCCATCCCGCAAATCGCATGACCAAAGCTTGGGCGCTCGTCGGCCTCCTCTGGGTCGCCTTCTGCCTGAATTATATTGACCGCCAAGTAGCATTCTCCATCTTCCCGGCCCTCCGCCGCGAAATGGGATTCACCTCTACCGAACTTGGCTGGGTCGGCACCGTTTTCCTCTGGAGCTATTCGCTCGCCCTCCCCTTTGCCGGTCGCCTCGCGGATCGGACGGATAAACGCCGCCTCATCGCCGCCAGTATGTTGCTCTGGAGCCTGGCCATCTGGGGCTCCTCGGCGGCCAACGGCGTGGGTTCGTTTTTGTTCTGGCGCGGCATGATGGGCATCACAGAGGCCCTCTACTTCCCCGCCGCCGCCGGCTTCATCGCCAGCATTCATAGCGGTGAAACGCGCAGCCGCGCCCTCGGCCTCCACCAAAGCGCCCAGCTCTTCGGCGGCGCTCTCGGCGGCTGGTACGGAGGCTGGAGCGCAGACGGACCCGGATGGCGAACAGGCTTCACGACCCTCGCCATCACGGGCATCGCCTATGCCTTCGTCCTCTGGTTCGTCCTCCCCCGTACCGAACGAACCCATCGCGATGCCGCCAGCGCGGGCACCATCTGGTCGCCGACGTTCTGCTGGCTCGTCGCCACTTTCTTCGGCTACTGCGGCGTCCTCTGGATGCTCTACGCCTGGCTCCCCAGCCACCTCGGCGACCGTTTCGGTTTCTCCATGGCCGAAGCCGGCTGGCGCGGCACCGTCTTCCTTCAAGGCAGTGGGTTCGTTGGAATACTCATCGGCGGCTACTGGGGGGACCGCACGGGACGCCGCCTACTCGTCGCCGCCCTCGGCATGTTGCTCAGCCCCATCTTCGGCTACTTCGTCTTCGCCGCTCCCACGCTCGAAGGCTGCATCGCCGCCGCCATCGGCTTCGGCCTCGGCTCCGGCCTCGTCATGTCGAACCTCTTCGCCGCCGCCTTCGTCCTCGTCGGCCCCGGCCGCCACGGCTGGGCCGCCGGCCTGCTGAACATGGCCGGCGGCATCTCCGGCGGAGTCGGTATGTTACTCGCCGGCTATTCGAAGGACAGCGCGGGCTTCGTCGGCCTCTTCACCATCCTCGCCGCCATCGGCCTGCTGCTTACGGTTCGGCAATCACCAAATGCTGCCGCGTCTTGACGTTCGTCAACGTCTGCCGCGCCCCGCTCGGCCACTCGATCTCGATCTTCCCCACTATCGCTTCCTTCCCCAAACCAAACGTCAGCGCCAAGTCTGACTGGCTGCAATAGCCTGTTCCGCTCGTTACCGTCTGCCACTGTTTGCCGATCCGCACGACAGCTCCCAACGCGCTCCGATTGCTCTTCTTCCCCTGCAAACGCAGCGAGACAAAGTTGTTCGCGTTGCCACCCTCATTCTTTAACAACACCGCCGGCCCATGATTGCTCGTCACAATCACGTCCAAGTCCCCGTCCCGATCGTAGTCGGCATACGCCGTCCCCCGAGCCACATACGCACTCGTCAACCCCGCCCCCTTCGTCATATCCGAAAACTTCCCCTTCCCGACATTGTGAAAAAGCAGCGGCAACTGCTTGAACTGTATCTTCGGCTGCACCCGGCCAATCTCCTCGTCGATATGCCCGTTCGCCGCAAACAAGTCCAGCCGCCCGTCCAAGTCGTAATCAAAGAAAAACAGCCCAAACGTCAGGCTCAACAAGCTCGACCGCCCCACCGTGGACCGCGGCGCTTCGTCCACAAACAGCCCGTTCCCTTCATTGTGATACAGCCCCAGCATCTGATTCGAAAAGTTGCCGACGGCCAAGTGCGCGCGA
>JANODS010001236.1:0-2408 GCA_031412835.1 Acidobacteriota bacterium
GGCGGTGGTGGTGGTGGCGGGACGACGATGAAGGAAAGTCTTTATTTTCCAGTGGCTTGGCGCGACCAGTACAGCAACCCAATTCCTGCAGTCTTCAGCAATTCCAATCAGGTGGGTTTTTTCAGCTTCAGCGGCGGTGCGACGTCGTTAACGCAGGTGGTATTAAACGATAACAGCGCCGAAGCGTTTCAGATCGTCACCGATGTGCCGGCGGGGTTATCGAACCTCGACGTAACCGTGGACACGGTGCAGGCGGATGCGTCCAGCGGGCAGTTTAAGCTGAACATTTCGGTGGCGTGCCTGGCACATGGAGAGAGCCTGACCGGGCTGACCTACAACACGGCCTCGAATGTAACAGGCACTTACGGCAACGTGAACGCCTTAACGCGTGTGACGGCGGTCGGCGTAAATATTTCCGGCTGCGCCGAGGGAGAAATATTGCGCCTGCAGATCGCGCGGGACTCTACCGACACGGTTACATCGGACGTCTCCGTCCTGGGCGTGCGGGCCGTGATGACAAGGAGCTTGAACTAGCCATGCGAATCGCCATTGGACTTCTACTGGCCGTAGCACTTCCCGTGCTGGGGCAGAACGAATATGGATTGCAGAGCAATGCCGCGTATGGAACGGCCTACATTCCGGCCGGCGCGCCGTGGACGGGACTGACCAATATCCGGTTTGAGTTCCGACTGCACAATTGGACGGGAACGGGGCGATTGTTGCAATGGGACGGCTTCGTCGTCAACATGAACGCTAGTTCCATAACGGCAACCAGCTTTTATGATCCCGGTTCGCCGGCGATCACGGCCTACATACCAGCTGGGGTAACCGATGTGGTGGTGCGCCTGCAGCGGACGTCAGCGGTATGGACTATTGAATTATGGCCATCGAATGGCGGTCAATACTTCTCGGGCGGCTCGCAGGCCGCTAGCGGTGCCGCGGTATCGCTGGGCTCAACGAGCTTAGCGTTACTGCACAATGGCGGTGGCGGGACCACGGGTGCGCCGGTCATCCTGGACTGGTTCCGTGTGTTTTCGACGGTGGTGGCCCGCGACGCGAATCCGCCGGGCAATGGCACCGTCGGGAACTTGTTGAATTATGAGCTGGAAAGCAATGGTGCCGATAATTCCGGGAACGGAGTATCGCTCGCCCTGAGTGGAACGGCGAACTGGCCACTGACGCCCGTGGTTCCCCAATTGGCCGAGGCTCGCACCGTGCGTGCCGGAGCTTCATTCTCGGTGGACTGCGGATCGACCAATGCCGCGAGTTACTTCTGGCAGCAGTTGAGCGGGCCACAAACATTGACATTCAGCAACCGGACAGCGGCGGCCACGGTTGTATCGGGTGCCAATACTTTCGGAGAGTATCAACTGCAATGCACGGCCACGAATGCGTCGGGTCAGAAAGGCTCGTCGACGCAGATCATCGGCGCGGTGGGGACCAATGCCGCTGGAGTCGTACTGCCGCGCTCGACGGAGATTGGCTTTACGACGAGCGAACTCCTGCGCAGCGGGGCATCTCCGTGGCCGTTCTATGACCGGAACCGGCCTCGCCGTAGTCTTGTAGTGGGTGCTCTATTAACGGCTCAGATGGCAGCCGGCATCAACACTCCATTGGAAGGGACGGTCACGTTGGCCAACGGATCGGCGACGGTAACCGGAAGCGGAACATTGTTCTTGTCCCGGTATGCCGCGGGTGCCAGAATTCTACTCTATTACGACCAGGGGGCCGGTCGAATCGGGCGGATGACGTACGCTGTGGCCAACGTTTCCAGCAATACATCGTTGACGCTGAGCACCGCCTGGAACAAGTCGGCGCAGAACGGGATTCAGCACCAGCGATGGGGAACCGGAGATGGGTCTGACGCAGACTCTGCTTGGGCGGAAACCTTTAACTACTACGACAACGTGCTGGCGATATACATCTCGTACTACAAGACTGGATTTTCGCAACTGGCGGCCTACGCCGACGAAATGGCGCAATATTGGTGGCTACACACAAACCTGGGGCAGAACTACAACTTCGCTCCGCGGCAGCTATCCGTCGAGGGCCTCGCGGTTGCCGCTCAACGCGGTGTGCTGAACGCTACTGATGTTTATACCTACATCGACAATTTCAGTTGGTCCTGGCCATCCGGCACGCCGCCGGGATACAGGAACTACATTGCCGACCGGAACACATCGACGCTGTATCAGAACTTTTATTACGGTGCTCGGGAAAGCGGCTACTCGTGGCGGCAAGGCTTGGTGCTGGCGCAGCAGCATCCAAGTACGGTAATGCAGACGACCTGGCAGGCACGCTTGGCGACCAACGTCCAGAATCACTATCGGGACTACCAATGCAAAGCGTCTAACCCTGCTAATTCTGGCCGGTGCCGATTCCCGGAAGGGGCGTTCCGTTGGGCCGAT
>JANODS010001237.1:0-1289 GCA_031412835.1 Acidobacteriota bacterium
TTCTGGAGGGTAGCACCGGGAAGGGCTACTGCCAGGAGCGCGAAGGTGATGAGGAACCGGGTCACTGCCTTGTTTGATGCATTCCGGATGCCATTCAGATATTGTTTTGTTTTCAACCGATTAGGGTGAACACCGCAATTCCACTGGGTTTCTTGGACACAGGCGGTGAGTTTATTGGACAACGAGCAACGGGACGGGCACGGCGTGGCGGACTCGCTCAATGGTTTCGCCGTAGATGAGGTCGCCGAGCTTGCCGTGGCCGTGGGAGGCCATGACGATAAGATCAACCTGATACTGGCGGGCGGCGCGGATGATCTCGTCCGCAGCTCGATTAGAGTGATAGATTAACAACTGACACTCAATCGATTCATTTTCAAGGGCCTTAACCACGCTCGTGAGATAGTCTCGACCGGCTTCTACTTCGGCGGTGGAGGAGAGAGAGCCATAGACGCGGCTGGTGGCTCCGTCTTCGACATGGACGAGGAGGAGACGAGCGCCATGCTGTCGGGCGAAGGTGGCCGCGTGCCGGAGGGCGATAGAATCCTTGACCGAGTGGTCAAGCGGGACGAGGATCCTTTCATAGCGCGGCAGGTCAAGAGCCGGCAACGGGCCGAGCGGCATGACCGGCCGAACAACGGGAACTCGAGTGCTCAGCCAGGGCTCGATGACCAGGTAAAAAAGGAGCGCGGCGAGGGCTACCACTGGGATGATCAAGTAGCTATTCAGATAACGACTTACGAGCCAACAATTCAAGCCAATAATGAGAATGGAAACAAGGAGGGCAAGGGCTTTGAGCCAGAAGGGGCTGACGAACTCTCCCATGCGCTTGCGGTCACTGGTGAAACGAACCAGGGGTACGACGGCGAACGGCAATTGGAGGGAGAGGACCACTTGGCTGAAGATGAGGAGTTGGTAGACTTGGCCTTCGCCGGCGATGAGAATGGTGAGGACGGCGGGGATGAGCGCCAGCCCGCGAGTGAGGGCGCGGCGGATCCAAGGCTGCATGCGAACGTTGAGGAAACCTTCCATAACTACCTGACCAGCAAGGGTTCCAGTTAGGGTCGAAGATTGACCGGCGAGAAGCAGGGCGACGCCAAAAAGGATACTGGCGGTGGCGGTTCCGAGCAAGGGGGCGAGGAGAACGTGGGCCTGCTGGATTTCGGTCACGATGATCTGGCGCTTGAAGAAGACGGCGGCGGCTAGGACGAGGATGGCGATATTGATAAAAAGAGCCGCGTTAAGGGCGATGATGGAATCAAAGAAGTTATAACGACAGGCTTGTCGTTTTG
>JANODS010001238.1:0-2850 GCA_031412835.1 Acidobacteriota bacterium
GTCGGGACTGACAAGGGAATCGAACTTGAAATTGGGGAAATAGGTGGAGACGGAGACGAGTTCTTCTGGCTGGGGATAGGGGAGGGGCCGGAGCCACAGGGCGTAGACGAGGGCGTAGGTGGTGGTGGCGGTGCCGAGGCCGAGGGCGAGAACGGCGATGGCGGACCAGCCGATGGCGGGGGAGCGGCGGAGCATGCGCAGGGCGAAGCGGAGGTCCAGGCGGAGGAGCTCCCAAAGCGGCCAGTGGCGCTGGTCGCGATAGGATTCTTTGACGGCTTCGAGGGGGCCGAGCTTGAGGATGGCGGCGCGGCGGGCTTCTTCGGGGGACATGCCGGCGCGGAGGTTGTCTTCGGTTTGGAAGTCGATGTGGGAGGCGAGTTCGTCGTCGAGGGCTTGATCGTGATGGGCGCGGCGGAAGGGGCTGAGGAGGCGGGAGAGGAGGGTTCTCACTTTTCGGGCTCCGGCTTTTGAAAGAAGCGGGCGATGATGGCGGTGGTGGATTGCCAATCGCGGGATTCGGCGGCGAGTTGGCGCTGGCCGACTTTGGTGAGGGTGTAGAACTTGGCTTTGCGGTTGTTGTCGGAGGTGCCCCATTTGGCGGCGATGGCACCGGATTGTTCGAGTTTGAGGAGAACGGGGTAGAGGGTGCCTTGGTTGATAGCGAGGAGGTCGGCGCTGGTTTGTTCGATGCGGCGGGCGATGCCGTAGCCGTGGAGGGGGCCGAGGGATTCGAGGGTTTTAAGCACCATGAGGGCGAGGGTGCCTTGCCATACGTCTTGTTTACGGAGCGGGGTCATCTGGGTTTCCAACAGGAGTGTA
The DNA here is from genome assembly GCA_031412835.1 of Acidobacteriota bacterium. Taxonomy (GTDB): domain Bacteria; phylum Acidobacteriota; class Terriglobia; order Bryobacterales; family Bryobacteraceae. Next base: position 820 of record JANODS010001238.1, read on the forward strand.
TCGCGTCTTGTCTGGGAAAGCAACAGGAGGGATGGGATTTACGACTGGTACTTCCAGCCGACCGGACGCCCGAGGTAAGCTTAAGACTTGGAGCAGCCTTCCGTCAGGACGATTATCGAGTACTTCGGTACGATGACGCCGACGCGGGAGGGTTTACCCTCCATCGGACCAACCAAGCGGAGCCTTGGGGCATTGGCATCCGAAACGGAGTCGGCCGACGGGGCATTCCGCGCGGGGAGTGGTGGCATGTCCGTTTCCCCCGATTCTCCTTGGCTGATACCTCATCACCGACGTCCTCGCTGGATGGGCAGAGGAGCAACCGGCCCTGTGCAGGATGGCGTATTTGGCATTGTGGACAAGGCTTTGCAGGTCGCGGAACTCGGGGTGCTCCTGAAAGCAGAGGCGTCAGGAGTTGCGAGAACGAAGCGCACTCCGGCTGACGGAGTGACGTCCGAAAATTCGTTTCTTGTTAAAGCGTCAACACCGGGTTGCCACAACGCTGTTGCGGCGATCGGACAGGCCTCTGTGCCCTCTCTGGGTGCTACGTCAGGAAGGGGATTTCATCCGCCCGTTTTCAATGGACCACCCTATCGGCGGCGGCCCGACCAGGTCCATACCGTGTTCCTGGAATAAACGGCAGAACTCGTCGAAGGAGAGCGCTTCGTGGATTGGCGGGTCATCGAATCTGCCAACTTCATGGAAAAACTCCTCCATCCTGCCGGCCGGCTGGTAGACAAGGATTGTTCGGCCAGGCGGGTCTGTCGCGGAAATCCACACATGCGGGACTTCGCGAGGAAGGAATACACTCTCACCCGGGCCAGCGCGAAACCTCCGCTCGCCAACTTCGAAATCGAACGCGCCGGTTACAACATAGACCCACTCATCCTGCTCGCGGTGCAGGTGTCGCGGCCCGCCATGCGTCCCCGTGAATTCGAACACGCTCAACGCGCCACCTGTGTCGCGGCCGGAGACCTTGCAGTGGATTGGCTCGTCACCAAGCGAGATGTGCTCATCGAAGCGGTCCCGGCCCGCAGCCACAGTGAAGCCCACGAACAATTCCTCGTTAGTCATATGCTTGCCGCCTTTCAAATGCTCTGCCGTCTTGTCGATTGTCTGCAGCAAAGTGCGGGTACGAGCGAGAGTTTCCTCGAGAACCTCCCGATGCGATATTAGAGCCGCTGCCTTCTCGAAGTCCGGGCGTCCCAGAATGTCCTTGATCTGCTTCAACTCGAAACCCAACTCGCGGTAAAACAGGATTTGCTGCAGAGTGAGGAGTTGCGGCTCTTCGTAGAACCGGTAACCATTCGGTGCCTGGTAAGCGGGCTTCAGGAGGCCAACTTCGTCGTAGAAGTGCAACGTGCGCACGCTCACGCCTGACATACAAGTGACTTGTTTGACGGTATAGCCCGCCCTTTCCCTCTGCGTCTTCGGCTTCTGCATCATGGCTTTTCTATTCTCGGGGATAACGTTACGTGAGAGTCAAGCCAAAAATCGAGATTCGTTTCCCTTAGGCTTCTATTGCGTAAACGTCATCACTCCGCGAAACAATCTTGGTCTTTTCGTTCGGGTTGCCGACACAAGTCGGGAAGGTGGTTGCCTGAAAGATTGGGTCCGCTCGTTTCGGGGGATGGCAATACTCTCGTCTACTGGACTGACAGTTTTCCGGTTCCGAGCGGGAGCACAGCCTCAAACACGATTGGCCGCGTGCCGTCTGTATCCTGCCAGGCTGCTTGGCCCCTAGCCAGGGGCGTAGGCTTCGCGGAGTAATTCAATTCATTCCCAATGTCATCCCGATCATGGTACGGGAAAGTTACTTCACTGCCGGAGCGGATCTTTCTGGCGCACTAAGAATTCCGGCGTCGGCCCAAGTCAATCTGGCCTGTTGTAAAGAGTGCGGAGGATCGAGAATAGATTGCCGCTGATGCGAGCGGTCTGAGCCTTGAGGGATTCTTCGGGTGCCGCGAGGACACCCGAGCTCCAATCGAAGGCCCCGAGAGGGCCGAGGGATTGGGTGCCTTGCCATTCGCCGTA
>JANODS010001239.1:0-1918 GCA_031412835.1 Acidobacteriota bacterium
GCTGCTCAAGTTGTGGATGGCGCGCGCGACCAGTTCTTTCCCGGTGCCCGTCTCTCCCAAGATCAAAGTAGTGGCATCGGTCGGGGCGACCTGTTCGATTTGTTCCATGACTCGTTTCATTGGAGCGCAGCCACCGATAAACTCTTCAAACCCCTGGGCCACCACTCGAATGGGTTGCACTTTTACGTCGGGGCAAACCGTTCCCGAGACAGGCCGCAGGGTAACCAGCCATTGGAAGGGGGAGGGATTTAGGATGATGGTGCTAATTTCGGCAGAGATTCGCTTTCCATCCCGACATTTCACTTCTTTCCTAAATGGAGGCAAGTTGACTAAGGACGAGTCCCGATCCGCTTCTGGAACCAAACTGCCGTCGGCAAGTTGCGAAGAACTCAGGTCCCGCCAACTGAGAGCCCCTCTGAGAAGCTCATCCATGGAATAGCCAACGAGTGTAAGAAAATTATCGCTAGCCTTGATGATTTGACTGCCCTCGCCGAGGACGAAGGCCGCCACGCTGAGTTGCAATGGGGCGGACATGACCGGGCGGGAGAGGCCGTTGATTCGTTGCGGTTCCGAAGGCTCGAACGAGCCGTGGGGAAAGGGGGCGGGGACTTCGTTCTTAAAAGCGGTGGCTGTCATCATAGTGAAACTTCCTGGTCACCTCGGAGTTGCCGGGTGAACAGAGGGATGCAATTCTTGGGCCATTCGCAAGTGGTTGAAAACACTTCGGATACTTGGAGGGCGGTGCGAAAAGATCTCCCAATTACCTTTGGGGCTACGTTTGGGGGTCGAAGAAAGGTAACGGTTGAGCCGAGGAGAGAGAATCGGCTACACTTCAGGGGTAGATTCGGCGCTTATGTCCTTTTCGCATCCTGAACCTGAAAGCCTACTGACACCAGGGATAAAGGAACCATCCGTGCGCGATTTGGAGGGGTCCTGGTTGCTGGGGGCGCTGGTAGACGGCTGTGTTGATGCCATTGTTTGCTCCGATGGCAGCGGTACGATTCTGCTTTGGAATGCGGCGGCGGAGCGTTTATTTGGTTACCGGGGAGAGGAGGTGATCGGGAAGCCGATGGCGCTGATTCTGCCTGCCGAGGAGGAAAGGGGAGGTGGAGAGAGTGCGCGGATCGAGACGACACGGCGGGCGAAAGACGGTCGACGGATTGCCGTTTCGATTACGATTTCTCCCGTAAGGAATCGCGATGGTTCCGTGGTGGCCACTTCTCAGATTTACCGTGAGTTGACGGGTGGCGCCAGGGAAGCCGACCGGGTGAACGAGAGCTTGGCGGAACCGACCGTTTCCGCGCGTGGCGAGCTGGTTGGAGTGAATGGGAGGGACTTGACGCATCCTGGGGACGGGAAGTTGCGCCACGAGCCGGAGCTGTTCCGGGCCCTGATTGATCGCGCACCGTGGTGCCTGTATGTACTGGACGGCCAATTTCGGGTGATTCACATCAACGCCGCGGCGTTGCCCACCTTCGCCACCTTTCAGCCCCTGATCGGACGCGAATTTCATGAGGTGATGCTCACTCTTTTCGGAGATGAGTTGGGCGGAGAGCTAGCTCGAATTTTCCATCACACGTTGGAGACAGGGGAGCGCTATGTTGCGCCCAAGTTTGTCGGGCAACGCGCGGACTTGGCAGTGGAGGAGGTCTATGAATGGGAGATTCAACGGATCACCTTGCAAGACGGCCAGCACAGACTCGTGTGCTACTTTCGCGACGTGACGGAGAGCTGTCAGACGGAACGCCTTCTGTTGGAGAGCGAGCGCCGTTTTCGGGAGATGATCGACGCTTTGCCGACGGCAGTCTACACGACGGATGCCGAGGGCCGCTTGACGCACTATAATCGGGCGGCGGTGGCTTTCGCGGGGCGGACGCCGGAATTGGGAACTGACCGGTGGTGCATCAGTCGGAGACTG
>JANODS010001240.1:0-1175 GCA_031412835.1 Acidobacteriota bacterium
GAAGAAACTGCTCGGCTTCCACCGCGGTGCATCAGGAGCATCCGCCACCTCTCGTGTAAACTCAATCAGCACCTCGATAAACTGCCCCGCCGCCACCTTATCCACTGGCTGATTCACGTCGTCCGAAACCGCGTGATACCGTTCCTGCAGCCATGCTTTCTGTAACTTATCCTCCGCACTCCCCGGCTCCGCCCCAAACATCGGGAACAACGACGGCACGCCCTGGCGAACAAAATTATACTGGTCGCTTCGAATAAAAATGTTCCGCTCCGGCTGCGGATCTCGCTGCACCTGCAACCCTCGCCGCTCCGCCACCTTCCGAAATCGATCGCCCAAATCCGACTCATCCAACCCCAACACTCGAATAATCTTCAGCGGATGCAACGGCAAAAACATGTCCATATTCAACTCGCTCACCATCTTCCCTTTCAGCGTCGGATGGTCGGCGTAGAATCGCGACCCCTGCAACCCCTTCTCCTCCCCCGTCACAATCACAAACGCCACCGACCGCTTCAACTTCGCCCCCGTATCCTTCAAAGTCCGCGCAATCTCCAACATCGCCGCCACCCCCGATGCGTTGTCCATCGCCCCGTTGTGAATCCCATCTCCCTCAAAAACCCGGCTCTTCCCCACGTGGTCCAAATGCGCCGACAACAACACCAACTCGTCCTTCAACTTCGCATCCGACCCCGGCAACACCGCGATCACGTTCTGCGACTCCACCTTCTCCCGGTCATACGCCTGCACCGCCCGCACCGTCACCGGCACCGCAAACCGAGGCAGCCGCTTCTTCGCCGTCGCCAACGCCAACAGCTCCGCCATCGTATGCCCGCTCCCCGCCAGCAGCTTATCGCCATGATCGGCGTTCCAGCCCAACCCAATCTTCGCCCCCACCGAATCGTCCGTCTTCTGATCCGCCAGCCCCATCGAAGGGAGCAGCCGCGCCCGGCTCGCCCGCGCCCACGGCACGTCCATATTCGCCGGGTTCTGGATCACAATCGTCCCCACCGCCCCCGCGGCCCGCATCCTCCCCCACCGCTCCCCCGCCGTCTGGTAATGCGCCGACAGCTCCGCTGGAATTCCTTCCGGTACCCCCGAGATATACGCGACAAATTTCCCCTTCAAGTCCAACCCCGCCAAATCGTCAAAATCTTTCTACGGCACCGCAAATCCAA
>JANODS010001241.1:0-3584 GCA_031412835.1 Acidobacteriota bacterium
TGGATTTGTCGGCGGCGACGACCGAGTTTGGCTAGCTTGAGGATGATTTCGGCGGTGGCACGGGCGTTGTGACGGATCTTTTCTCCGTCGGCGAGTAAGTCGCCTTTGACGATTTGGAGACCCATCAAGCGGAGGGCAACGGTATCGCTTTCCACCGGCAGAGCTTGCGAATCGGCGTAACGGCCGAGTTGGCGGGGGTGGATGCCTTGGGAATTAAGGACGACGTAATCGAGAAAGTTCTGGCGCTCTTCGCCGGCGAGGCCGGTGTGGCGGAGGATGGCGCGGACGTGGTCGGAGGCGGTGAAGTTGACGGTTTCGCCGGGTTGGCCCATGAGGTTGCCGACGTAGACCTTGAGCGCGGGGCTGGCGGCGATCGCTTTCGGGATGCCAGAGACGAGGAGGTTGGGGATGAGGCTCGTAAAGAGCGACCCCGGGCCGATGGTGATGAGGTCGGCTTCGGCGATGGCGGCGAGGGCCTCTGGAAGGGGCTTCGGGCGGCGGGGCACGATTTTGATTTCGCGAATGGGAGAGGCGGTTTTGGAGATATGGGTTTCGCCGGTAACCAGGGTTCCGTCTTGGAGCTTGGCGGTGATGGCGACGTTCTCAGCCGTAGAGGGGATGATTTCTCCGGACGAGGCGAGGACGCCGCTGGCGAAGCGGACGGCGCTGGCGAAGTCGCCTGTGAGGTGGGTGAGGGCGGTGAGGAACAGGTTCCCGAAGCTATGGCCCTTGAGGCCCCGGCCGGAGGCGAAGCGGTATTGAAAGAGTTGGCTGAGGAGGGCTTCTTCCTCGGCGAGGGCGACCATGCAGTTGCGGATATCGCCGGGGGGGAGGATGGCGAAATCCTTGCGTAAGCGGCCGGAGCTTCCGCCGTCGTCGGTGACGGTGACGATGGCGGCGAGAGTGGCGATGGGATCGGACCCGGAGGCGTAAATCTTCAACCCTCGGAGAAGGGACGAGAGGCCGGTTCCGCCGCCGATCGAAACGATTCGGAGAGGGCCGCGACGGGCGGGATTAATGTCCGGCGATTTTGTCGCTGTAGACAAGTTCCCTGACCGGAGAGTGCTGTAAGACTTCGTGGAAGTCGGCATCGTAGCGGGCGGCTTTGCGGTTGCCTGGTTGGATTTCAATGGCTTTGGCGAGGCTTTCGGCGGCACCACGGTAGTTGCCTTGGAGGCCGCGGACGAGAGCGAGGGCGTAGTGGATGTAGTCGGCTCGCGGGGCGAGGGTGATCGCCTTGGCCAGGGCGGCTTCGGCGTCGGAGAGCTTGCGCTGGTTCGTCAGGCCAAGGCCGTAGGCGTAGTAATCCTCGGCTGATTTCAGGACGGGGCGGACTGCGCCGAGGCGCTGTTGGCACATGCGGACGTGCATTTGGGCGGTTTGGGCGAGATCGCGGATTTGGCCGAGGCTGGCTTGTTCGAACAGCGGCATGGCGGCAGCGAACTCGCGCCGATGGAATAACTGCATTGCTTCTTCGAAGGCAGCCAACTGCGGATCTACAACGATGGCGGGTGCCTTGGCGGTCTTTGCTTTACTTGGTCCCGATTTAGACATGAATGACCTGACTCATTAGTATAAGAAAAATAGACTCAGTCTGGGGAGTCCGAGTTTCTCAAATAATTGCCGGTCGAGAAAGTTCTTCTCGAGCAGGGCGAGTTCGGCGGTTCCCATGCGGCTGCGATGGGGCTTCAATTGTTGTTCCAGGTCTCGGCGCATGTCAACTAACTCGGCTTCGGACATCCGTAGGCGGGCGCGGGCGAGGACCCTTTCTTCGAGGGCGGTCATGCGTTGTTCGAGGGCTTCGAGGTCGGCGTGAGCGGTTTCCGGGTGGGCGGCCAACTCGGCGAGGGAGTCGGCTTCTTCGACGAAATCTTTGGCGCGGAGGGCTTCGGAGTTAGCGGTGAGAAAGGCTTGCAGACGGTCTTGCGGGAGTGAATCTTCGTTACTGGGGGCGACTTTGGCCGGCCGATTTTTGGCCATGTCCTCAGCGGCTTTCTTGATGGGCTGGCTGCAGTAGGTGAGCGAGTTGACCTGCTGGAACTTAGACCGTTTGCGGGAGAACGCGTCGTCGATGCCGCGGAGGACGGCTTCGAGCGGGACGCCGGAGGTCTTCCAGGTTTCGACGAGAGCCCAGTCAATGGGTGACATTAGAAACAGGCTGGTGCCGCGGGCTTTCTGGAAGTGCTCCTCTACTTCGGTGAAGTAGTTGAAGTAATTCAGTTCCTCTCCCATAGCAAACGCAACCCCTTTAACGTGAGATCTTCATCGAGGTGTTCGACGAGGCGCGAACCGGCGCGGATCATGGAGGCTTGGCCGCCGGTGGCGATGATTTGCGGCGGGGTGCCGAGTTCGGCGCTGAGGCGTTCGAGCAGGCCGTCGACCATGCCCATGGTGCCGTAGTAGAGCCCGCTTTGAATGGAGCCGACGGTGTTGGTGCCGATGAGCTTTGAAGGTCGTTCGAAGTTTACTTGGGGCAGCAGGGCGGTCTTCGCGAAGAGGCCGGAGAGGGAGATGCCGATGCCGGGATAGATGAGGCCGCCGAGATATTCGGCTTCGCCGGAGATGACGTCGAAGGTGATGGCGGTGCCGAGGTCGACGACGATGGCGGGACCGCCGTAAAGGTAGTAGGCTGCGACGCCGTTGACGACCCGATCGGCCCCGACTTCCTTGGGGTTATCGTACTTGATGGTGAGGCCGAGGTTCATGTCGGTGGAGACGAAGACGGCGTGGCGATCAAAGTATTTGCCGACCATTTCGGCGAGGGTTCCGTTGATGACGGGGACGACGGAGGAGATGATGATGCCGTCGACGTCGGCGAGGTTGAGGTTGGACAGGGCGAAGACGTTGCGGAGGAGGATGCCCCATTCGTCGGCGGTCTGTTCGCGGATGGTGCGGAGGCGCCAGCGGCCGGTGAGGGTTTCTCCGCGGAAGGCGCCGATGGTGATGTTGGTGTTGCCGACGTCGAGGGCTAAGAGCATGGGCGGACTCCTCCGGCAAGGATCGTATGCCGACGACCGTGGTCGTCGTCGAGAAGCAAGTAGCCGTTGGGGTCGAGGCCGGCGGTGGTCCCGCGGACTTCGGAGCCATTGAGTTCCACCGTGACGCGGCGGCCGCGGGCGTAGCTGGATTGTTGGGTGAAGGCGGCGAGGATCGCTTCCTGCGGAAGCAGGGTGAACGCGTCGACGCCGCGGAGGACTTCGATGAGCAGTTGCTCGCGGCTCCAGCGACGGCCGGATTCGAGGCGAAGGCTGGTGGCGATGAGGGCGAGATCGTCGGGGAAGCCATCCTGGTTGACGTTGATCCCGATGCCGGCCAGGACCCGGTCCTCATGAAGTTGGGTGAGAATGCCGCAACATTTCTTAGAGTTCACGAGGAGATCGTTGGGCCAGCGGATGTCGCAAGCGAGGCCGCAGAGGCGGGCGATGGCTTCCTGGACCGCGAGGCCGATGGCCATGGTGAGAACGGGGAGCGGCTCAGTGCGGAGGACGATGGTGCAGTAGAGGCCGGCGTCGGGGGCGGAATGCCAGGGGCGATTGTAGCGACCGATGCCGCTGGATTGGGCGTCGGCGATGACGACCGCACCG
>JANODS010001242.1:0-1741 GCA_031412835.1 Acidobacteriota bacterium
TGACGCTGCCGATGTCGCCATCGTCACCACCTTCGGCCCCTACCTGCTCGACAGCTTTCGCGTGTGGGCGGTGGAGGCTGATAGACTGGCGGAGTGAACCTGCACGAACGAGCCGCGAAGATTAAGTTACTGCTGATGGACGTCGACGGCGTCATGACCGATGGGACCTTGTGGAACGTCCCGACCGCCGACGGTGGGGTCTTTGAGACCAAAGGATTCGACTCTCAAGACGGCATAGGACTGCAATGGTTATGCTGGTATGGGATCAAGACCGGCGTGATCAGTGGTCGCGTTTCGCCCGCGACCGAGGTCCGGGCCAAGCAGTGCAAGATGGCCTATATTTACCAGGGGCACATCGAGAAGATCCCGATTCTCGAAGAGATTTTGAAGGACGCGCAGATCGACCCTGAGTCGGTGGCCTACGTCGGGGACGACTTCACGGACGTGGTGATTATGCGTCGGGTGGGGTTTGGCATTGCCACGGCCAACGCTCGCGACGAGGTGAAGGCGGCGGCGCATTGGGTAACTCCGAATCGCGGCGGGCAGGGCGCGGTGCGCGACGTGGTGCAACTGATTTTGACGGCGCAGGGGCATTGGCCCGAGATCGTAAAGAAGTACGAGCTATGAGACAGCGAGTGGGTCTGGAAGCCCTCGGCGATGCTGGACCCGGGTTTTTGCATCAGTTGACTGGGGTGATTGCGGCGCATCAGGGCGACATCGCTTCGGTGGAGATCATCGAGAGTGTGGCGAATTCGCGGACCTATCTCGAAGTCGAGTTGCCCGGCGAGCCGGAGGCGATGCTGCGCGATCTGCGGGCGCTCGAGTGCGTCCGGGCTGTCGAGTTGGTCGAGACGCTGCAGAAGGTCTACGGTAAGCGGATCATCATCATGGGCGGCGGGGCGCAAGTGGGGCAGGTGGCGATTGGGGCGATTATGGAGGCCGATCGGCACAACATTCGGGGCGAGCACATTTCGGTGGATACGATCCCGCTGGTAGGGGAGCAGGCCTTGGCGGCGGCGGTGCGCGCGGTGGCGCGATTGCCTCGGGCGAAGGCACTGGTGTTGGCGGGTTCGCTGATGGGCGGAGAGATTGAAACGGCCGTCCGGGAGGTCCGCGCGAAGGGGTTGCTGGTCGTCAGTTTGAACATGGCGGGTTCGGTGCCGGACGCGGCGGACTTAGTGGTTACGGACCCGGTGCAGGCGGGGGTGATGACTGTGATGGCCATTGCCGAGACGGCCAAGTTCTCGGTCGACAAGCTGACTAAGCGGGTGTTCTAGGATCGCCGTGCGGTCGCTTCTGGTGACCATTGCCGTGGGGTTGTTGTCGCGGCGGGTGCCGCTTGGCAATGTGCTTTGGGACAAGTATCTGGGGGATGCGATGTACGCCGCGATGGTGTGCTGTCTCCTGGGGCGATACTGGGGGCGATACTGGGCGGCGGCGCTGGTGATGGTCGTGATCGAGTGCTTCCAACTGACGGGGATCCCGGCGGGGCTGCTGGCGAGCGACTGGTGGGTGGTTCGGATGCTGGCTCGCTTGTTGGGGACCACGTTCAGCTTCCTCGACTTGGCGGCGTACGCGGTGGGGATTGTCGGACACTGGGCGACGTCCCGATCTCTCACCCGACGCCGGTGAGGATTGGTTGGTCGGCGCGCTTTGAGTGAGCCGGTTTGCGGTCGGGTCTTCAAGGAGCCGACTAAAGTTTGGAGGCGTCCGGTTTTGCGATACGAAGGCGGTGTTGGAT
>JANODS010001243.1:0-30029 GCA_031412835.1 Acidobacteriota bacterium
CGATAGCCCTCGAACGTGTAGCCGGGCAGCGGGGCGGCGGCGGGCGGCGGGGAGGTAGCCAGAAGTAAATCGGCCAGCGCGGGGGGAATTGGCAGGTCGAGGCAGTCCTCGCGAACCCACGAACCGGCGGCGAGACCTCGGGTAGCGTGGCCGATGACTTGGCCGTAGCGGACGACGGGGTCGCCCGCCGCGATTGGGGCGAGCGCGATTTTGTGGGACTGCGGAATTGCTTCCGACGAAACGAACCCATTCGGGAATTCCGCACCGGCGGCGACGCCTTCGGGGTTCACAATGATGGCGACATTGTCGGCCGGATCGACGCGAATGTAAAGAGGTTCCAAACCGCTCAGTTTATCGCGTCTGGCTGCGGGGGTCGCCGCGCTTGATTTGGGCGCGTCGTCGCCCCGAAGCCAACTTGGCCTTCGCCTTGGCTTTGGCCTCCTCGGAAATCTGAATGTTATTGACGACGCGCGTGGCCCCGGCCGTCTTCGCCATCCTCGTCATCGCGCCTTTGTGTTGGATGACGCTGGCCTTGCCTTCGATGGTCGCGGTGCCGTTGCTGACCTTGTAAGTGAAGCCGTTGCGCGCCATTTTCGACTTCGCAAGCTTGGCCTTCAGCGCCTGGTCGATCTGGGCGTCGGAAAGCTTCGGTGCCGAGGTCGTGGCCCGCTTGTGCGCTTGCGGGCCACGCGGAGTCGCCTCTGCGAATAGGCCGAACGAGAGCCACAGGATGATAGCGATGACGCGCATGTGAAAACGTAGTGCGGCATTCTCGCCAAAGTTCTCATAAACTGGAGTTGGTTCCATGCGCTTACTGTCGTTCCTGCTCCTCGCCGTTCTGGCCTCGGCCGCCGACCCAAAGGTTTCGTTCAATCGCGATGTCCGGCCTATACTTTCGGACAAGTGTTTCCATTGCCACGGGGCGGATGCGAAGGCCAAAGGCGTCCCTTTGCGCCTGGATGTTGAGGCCTCGGCGAAGACGGCCGTGGCTGCGGGCAAGCTAATCGCTCGCATCTCGACGGACAAGAAAGGCCAGCAAATGCCGCCGCCTTATTCTGGCCTTTCGCTCACGGCCAAAGAGAGAGAGGTACTGACGGCTTGGGTCGCTCAGGGTGCCGAATGGCAGGCGCACTGGAGCTTTGTTCCGCCGCAAGCCCCCGTCGGCCCCGCGAGCATCGACCACTTCGTTCGCGCGCGGCTGGCCAAGGACGGGCTGGACCTTCGGCCGGAAGCGACGAAGGAAACGCTGGCTCGCCGGGTTTCGATTGACATCACGGGCCTGCCACCCACGCCGCAAGAGACGGAGGCGTTCGTGAAGGACGCTTCGCCCAAGGCTTACGAGATGCTTGTTGATCGCCTGCTTGCGTCTCCGCGCTACGGGGAACGAATGGCAGCCCGTTGGCTCGACGCCGCCCGCTACGCCGATACCAATGGCTATCAATATGACGGCGAACGCGTGATGTGGCGGTGGCGTGATTACGTCATCGAAAGCTTCAATAAGAACAAGCCGTTTGATCGATTCACGTTGGAGCAACTGGCCGGGGACATGCTTCCGAACGCGACCTTCGAGCAGCGTCTGGCCACCGGCTTCAACCGCAACCATCGGGGCAATACCGAAGACGGCATCGTGCCGGAAGAGTATGCCGTCGAGTACGTGATTGACCGCGTGGAAACGACCGGGGCCGTGTTCCTGGGGCTGACGCTGGGCTGCGCCCGATGCCACAACCACAAGTACGACCCGCTGACGCAGAAGGAGTTTTATCAGCTTTACTCCTACTTCAACAACGTGCCCGAACTTGGCCGCGCGATGAAGTACGGAAACTCGCCGCCGCTGATGCCGGCCCCGACGGAGGCGCAGCAGATCGCCCTGGCTGCGCTTGATCGAAAGATCGCGGCGAAGGAAAAATGGTTTGCCGCGAAGGCTCCGGGGATCGACGCCGCCCGACGAACTTGGGAGGCGAACATGCCCCATCAGCCCTGGGCACCGCTGAGCATGCGCAACGCTGAGTTCTTCATCGCTGAACCGCCGCAGAGTTTCGACGGCTCGAAGGTGATCACGGACGATAAAGCCGGCAAGTTCGACATTGACGATCTCTGGAGCGTCTCGGCCTGGGTGGATGGTTCCGGTGCCGTGCTCACGCGGATGACGGGGGATCGGACTGAGGGCCGTGGCTATGGCCTGCACGTGAAGGAGGGCAAGGTTTTCTTCCACATTACGAGCAACTGGGCCGACGATGGGTTACGGCTGGAGTCGGTGAAAACGCTGGCCCCGGGTCGGCTGCACCATGTCGCGGTCACTTATACCGGCTCGCGTATGGCGGAGGGTGTTCGGCTCTATATCGACGGTGAACCGGCCGAAACGAAGACGCTTCTCGACACGCTCTATCGCCCGTTCCGCAACGCTGGTGGCGTGTTCAACGTGCCGTTCCGGCTTGGCGGCGGCGCGGGCAAAGCCCAGCAGTTCAAGGGTACACTCGACGACATCCGACTTTACTCCCGCGTCCTGACGGCGGAAGAGATCGCCATGCTGGGAGTCGGGCAGCCGCTCTCCGCACTCGCCAATAAACGACGAACGCAGGCTGAACAGCGCCAAGTGGAACTCTACTATCTGGAGTCCGCCGCCGCGCCGGATATCCGAGAAGCTTGGCAGGCGTTGGGCGTGTTGCGGGAGGAGCGTGAGAAGCTCGAGCGGACGTTTCCGACCGTCATGGTGATGGCCGAAGCGGCGAAACGCAAGCCGACGCATCTGCTCATCCGCGGCCAATACGACAAGCCCGGCGAAGTGGTCGAACCGGGGCTGCCGGCCTTTCTGCCGCAACTGCCGGCCACTGACCGACTCGGGTTCGCCAAATGGGTGATCGACCCGGCGAACCCCCTGCTCGCCCGCGTGACGATGAACCGTTTCTGGCAGAGTTACTTCGGCACCGCCATCGTCAAAACCACGGAAGATTTTGGCCTGCAGGGCGAATGGCCGTCGCACCCCGAACTGCTCGACTGGCTGGCAACAGAGTTCGTCCGGAGCGGTTGGGATACGAAAGCGATGCAGAAGCTGATCGTCATGAGCGCCGCCTATCGGCAGTCCTCGCAGGCCACGCCGGAGCTGATGCAGCGAGATCCGGAGAATCGGTTGATCTCGCGCGGGCCCCGCGTCCGCATGCCCGCGGAGATGATTCGAGACTCGGCGCTTGCCTCGGCCGGGCTGCTGCACGAGCAACTCGGTGGCCCGTCCGTGAAGCCGTATCAACCCAACGGACTCTGGAAGGAGGTCGTCATGCAAGACTTCGACTACCACCAAGCAAAGGGGCCGGACCTATACCGCCGCAGCCTTTACACGTTCTGGAAACGGACCTCCGCGCCGCCTATGATGATGAACTTCGACGCCTCGCAGCGTGAAGCTTGCACGGTGCGGGAGAACCGGACGAATACTCCCTTGCAAGCCCTGAATCTGATGAACGACGTGACGTTTGTCGAAGCCGCGCGCTTCATCGGGCAGCGCATGATGCAGGAAGGCGGCAGCGGCGCCGAGAGCCGATTGAGCCATGGATTTCGGCTGGTGCTCGGTCGGCTGCCGAAGCCTGCTGAACTCAAGATTTTGCGTAATAGCTTGAACTACCACCTCGACTATTTCGCCGATAAACCGGCCGATGCGAAGTCGCTACTTTGGCAGGGCGACACCCGTTCCGCCGACCTGCCGGAGCGCGAACTCGCGGCTTATCAGGCCGTCGCCAGCTTGCTGCTGAACACCGACGAGTTCGTCACCAAGGATTAATCGTCATGCAACGCCGACAGTTTCTCGCCGCCCTCACCGCCCTGCTCGCACAGAATGGCAACGCCGCCCCCACACTGCACCACACGCCGAAAGCCAAGCGCGTCATCACGCTGTTTCAGCACGGTGGCCCGTCGCAGCTTGACCTGTTCGACTACAAGCCGAACCTGGCCAAGGTCAACGGCGAGGAGCTTCCGGACTCGATCCGCATGGGGCAACGCCTTACGGGCATGACGGCCTATCAGGCTAAGTTTCCCACCGCCGCCAGCATCTTCAAATTCGCGCGGCACGGCCAGTCCGGCGCGTGGTTCAGCGAACTGTTGCCGCATATGGCTAAGCACGCCGACCAGTGGACGATCATGAAGTCGCTGTCGACTGAGCAGATCAACCACGACCCCGCTGTGACCTTTTTCCAGACCGGCTTCCAACTTGCTGGCCGCCCGTCGATCGGCTCCTGGATCTCTTACGGCCTAGGCAGCGAGAACCAGGACCTGCCGGCGTTCATCGTGATGATCTCGCAAGGCCGGGGCAACTCCCAGGCGCTTGCGGACCGCATGTGGGGCTCCGGCTTCATCCCCACCAACCACCAGGGCGTAAAGTTCCGCGGGGGCAAGGACCCCGTTCTCTACCTCAGCAACCCGGAAGGCTACAGCCGGGCCGCGCGCCGCCACTTCCTCGACGACCTTGGCCAACTCAATCAACTGAAGCTCGACGAATACCAGGATCCGGAAATTGCGACGCGCATCGCGCAGTACGAAATGGCCTTCCGGATGCAGGCTTCGGTCCCGGAGCTAGCTGACTTCTCGAAGGAGCCCGAGTCGACGTTTGAACTCTACGGCCCCGAATCCCGCAAGCCCGGCACCTATGCCGCCAATTGCATTCTGGCACGTCGGCTGGCCGAGCGCGGGGTCCGCTTCATTCAGCTTTTCCATCGCGGGTGGGACCAGCATGGCAGCCTGCCGAAGCAGATTCGCTGGCAGTGCGAGGATACTGATCAGCCGTCCGCCGCGCTGATCACGGACCTGAAACAGCGCGGGCTGCTGGACGATACGATCGTCCTTTGGGGCGGGGAATTCGGACGGACGGTTTATTCGCAGGGCACGCTGACGGCGACCGACTATGGCCGCGATCACCATCCGCGATGCTTCACGATGCTGGCCGCCGGCGGCGGTTTCAAGCCCGGCATCTCCTACGGCGAGACCGACGATTACAGCTACAACGTAGCGAAGGACCCGATGGACGTCCACGACCTCCACGCCACCTTGATGCATAATCTGGGCGTTGATCACACCAAATTGACGTTCAAATTTCAGGGTCGCCACTATCGGCTGACCGACGTTCATGGCCGGGTGATCCGGCCTCTGCTGGCCTAGTTTTCGCTCGGATGCTCGTGCATTTCGGCAAGCAGGTCGTTCAGGAGCCGCTCAACCTGCCAAAGGTCGACGGTGGTGGGGTAGTCCACCATCGGCTCTTCAGCCTCCTCGGTTTGCCACTCTTGGGTCGTCATAATCAATCAATCTCTCTATCAGTGAACGCGCAAACGGAGGCGAATGTTCCTCACGTCAGCAACAAATATTTTAGGACCGTAGCCGCAAGCAAGCGGTTACAAACTCTACTGCGCGTAAGGACTATCGCCGCAATCGAATAAACCCGAATTGTGGAGGTAGATAGTCACAGGAGTAGGTCCAACTTACTCAGTATAGCTCAAAAAACCTTCATCTGCTGTTGATAGTGAATTATCAAGGGATGACGGGGTCCTGCGCCGCCTACCGACGCGGTGATAACGTAGTAAACGCTATGAAAGCACTGGTGTTGAAAGAGTATTTGAATCTGGAAGTCGTGGACTTCCCGGAACCGGAACTAGGCCCGGAAGACGTTTTGATTCGCGTCGGAGCCTGCGGCATTTGCGGCAGCGACGTCCACGGTTGGGACGGCAGCACCGGCCGCCGCATCCCACCGCTCGTGATGGGCCATGAAGCCGCTGGAGCCGTCGCGAAGGTAGGCAGCGCCGTCACCGTCTGGAAGGAAGGCGACCGCGTCACGTTCGATTCCACCGTTTCCTGCGGCAAATGTCACTTCTGCCGCGCTGGTCAGGTCAACCTGTGCGACAACCGCATGGTCCTCGGCGTATCCTGCGGCGACTATCGCCGCCATGGTGCTTTCGCCGAGTTTGTCTCGGTCCCGCAGCACATCCTCTATGGCCTTCCCGATAGCGTTAGCTATGAGCACGCGGCGTTAATTGAAGCGATCTCAATCGGCGTTCACGCCGTCCGGCTGACGCCGATTGAACTCGGCGATACCGCCGTCGTCGTCGGCGCGGGCATGATTGGCTCGCTGACGCTGCAGGCTGCGAAAATCGCCGGTTGCGCGCGGGTTTTCGCCGTCGATACCAACAACGAAAAGCTGGCTATGGCCAAGCGCCTCGGCGCGACGGCGACCTTCAATCCGCTGGAATGTGATGTGGCGGCCGAGATCAAGAAGCTCACGGGCGGTCGCGGTGCCGACGTGGCACTCGAGTGCGTCGGGGCCACGGACCCCATCAAGACGGCCATTGCTTGCGTTCGCAAGGGCGGCGCGGTGACCCTGATCGGCAACATTACCCCGAACATCGATCTGCCCCTTCAGCAGGTGGTAACCCGCGAGATTCGGCTGCAAGGCACGTGCGGTTCCTCCGGCGAGTACCCCGCTTGCATCGAACTCCTGGCCAGCGGCATGATCCAGGTCGACCCCATCATTTCGGCGAAAATTTCGCTGGCGGATTCGCCGGCTTACTTCCAGCGCCTCTACGAGGGAGAGCCGGGATTGATGAAGGTTCTCGTTCAGCCGTAGGCCTAGCGGAGGACGCCAGGCGGCGGCACCGCCACGTCCATCCGCAACTCTTTCAGCCGCCGCGTCCGCATCTCGCCCAGCCACTGCCAACTGTACTGCTTCGCCAAGTCCACCGTTGCTGTCGCGGCGGTGCCTTGGTCTCTGGCTTGGGCGAGGCGTTCGCCCATCGGGTCCATGATGTACGTCGGGTGGTCGTAGCCGCTCGTCACGAGGAACACCCCGTTCTCAATCGCTCTCGCTTTCGCCAACGTTTCGTCGCCGCCCCAGATGGGCATCAAAATCATCTCCGCCCCCTGATTGGCCAACGCGCGGGCCGGTTCGGCGAAGAACACGTCGTAGCAGATCATCAGCCCCACCGTTCCGAAGTCCGTCTTGAATACCGGGAAATGTGTCCCCGGCGTTAACCCCTTTTCGACCTCTTCGCGCGGCAGATAAACCTTTCGATACTTCCCGGCCAACTCGCCATTCCGGTCAATCAGCACCGCCGTGTTGTACATCACGTGGCCTTCGCGCTCATAGATGCCGGCGACGATGTAGGACTTTCGAGCCCTCGCCACGGCGCTCAGCGCGTTCGTCGTCGGCCCCGGAATCGCCTCCGCAACCTCAAGAATTGACTTCGGCGTGCCGACGATGCTGATGCCTTCCGGGAGCAGAATCACGTCGGTGTTGGCCGGGACGGACTTGCCAATCGCCGCAATAAACTGGCTGACGCTTTCCTCACTGCCGCTTGTCTGGCGCGGCCGCAGATTCACGGTCGCGATACTCACCTTCCGCGCGGCCGGCGGCGGAATGCGTTCGAGCGAAACCTCGTCCCACCACACGGTCCCTTGGGGCGCGTTGGCCAACAGCAGCTCGACGATAACAGAGGCCGTGCCTACGGGCGCCTGCGCCTCCGCCGTCAACTCGCTCCACTCGTTCTGGCGTCGCGTCCAGGGGATGTAGGCCGGTTCGCTGACGCGCTTGCCGCTCGCGTTCTGCCAATCTAGGCGAGCGACGATCTGCCAATTCTCGGCCGCCACGCTTTCCGCCTTGTAATAGGCGCGCATGCGGACCCACGCGCCGCCTTCGAGCCCGCTTACCTGCTTCCGCCATCCGCCGTACGCCGCCACGTTGCTGGCCCCGTTGATCGCCAGCGATCCCTGGCCGCCCCGACTCACGTGCTGATCGATGAAAGTTCGCGGCATCGTCTCCGGCCGGTGGCTCCAGGTCGTCCACTCTCCCGGCGCGAACGTGGACTGCCGCAGCAGCACCTCCGCGCCCAAGGGCATCATCAGAACCAGAAGCAACGAAATCCGCATACCGCCACTCTACCAATTCGTCAGCGACCCATCGGGCCGCCGCAGCATCGGCGTCAACTGATAAGCCTCGGTATAATTTCCAATTTGCTGCAACTGCGACGTATCAACTTCAACTCCCAAGCCTGGCCTCTCATTCGGCCATAGCTTTCCGTTCCGCAAGTCGTAGCTGCTCTTGAGGTACGGCCACGGCCGCGTACCACCCATCACCATTTCCATTAAGACCGGACCGGAAAATGCCGCCGAGCAATGCACCATCGCCGCTTCGGAGATGGGCCCGGTAAAGTGCGGCACCAAGCCGACGTAGTGCGTCTCGCACATTGCCGCGATCTTCTGAAACTCCGTGATGCCACCGACGTTCGGGATCGTCGCTCGCGCATAGTCGATCAAGTGCTGCTCAATCAATTCGTTCCAATCCCACTTCGGCCCGAACTGTTCGCCCACCGCGATCGGCACCCGCACTTGACCGCGCAGCGTCCGGTAAATCCCCGGATTCTCACTCCGCACTAAGTCTTCCACGAAGTAAGGCCGCAAGGGTTCGATCTTATTCGCCAGCGCCACGGCATCTGGAAAATCCAGCTCTGTATGGAAATCGATGCACCACCCGCCGTCCTTCCCGACGCCCTCCCGCACCTGTTGGCAAAGCGCGAAAACCCGGTTCACCGTGTCGAACCGATCCATTAACGGACCGCGCACATCGGTCGAAATCCGATAGGCTCGAAACCCGGCGTCGACGCACGCCTTGGCCACTTCCTTGGGTGTTCCCTGCGCCGGATATCCGGTCGAATAACACTCGACGTATTCCCGCGCCTGCCCGCCTAGTAGTTGGTATACCGGCACTCCCAGGGCCTTCGCTTTGAGATCCCAAAGCGCCACGTCCAGCGCGCCGAGAGCGTGCACCTTCTCTCGGCCCGCCGGGTAAAAATACGCCCGGTACATGGACTGCCAGAGGCGGTCGGTACGGAACGGATCCTGGCCGATCAGCAGACCCGCACATTGCTCCATCACGTCCGGTGCGCCACCTTCGCCAATCCCGATCAGCCCCGAATCCGTCTCCACGATCACTACGTTCGTGCTCTGGTTGAACAGCGGCTGACGGGTGTTCGGCCGACCCGCCGCATCCGTGGGCGTCTTGTAATATCGGATCCGTGTAATCTTAGATTTCGGAAGCCCGAGGGCGTCCGCGCGGTCGGCTAAAGACACTGCACCGGCTGTTCCGATGCAAGCGTTAAGAAATGCTCTGCGATTCATGCTTGAGCTAGCATACCTCAGCCCCGGCTGAGTTTTTGAATCCTGGTGTGGTGGCCGGGGAGGGACTTGAACCCCCGACACGCGGATTTTCAGTCCGCTGCTCTACCAACTGAGCTACCCGGCCACAACCCTACTAACCTATCACTTTTGCAGTGCTTTCAGCAACTCTCCGGTCGATTTCTCTACGTCGGCGTGCAGGCTGTTTCCATGCGCGTCCATCGTCACGATCGCCACAAATCCATCGGCTTCCAGATGCCACATCGCCTCCGGAACCCCCAACTCAAACCAATACACGCCCTTCACCTTCTTCAACGTCCGTGCATAAAACTGCGCCGCCCCGCCGATCCCGTTCAGGTAGACGGCCCCGCATTCCTGCAACCCCTTCGAGGTCTTCGCCCCCATGCCGCCTTTGCCGATCACGGCCCTTACTCCGTAGCGTCGCAGCACCTCGGCTTGGTACGGCTCCTCCCGGCTCGAAGTCGTCGGCCCGGCGGCCTTCACCACCCACCGCTCGCCCTCCTTCAACATCACCGGTCCGCAGTGGTACAGAATTTGCCCGTCCAAGCTCACCGGCGGCGGTTCGTCCATCAGCCGAGCATGCACCGCGTCGCGCCCCGTGTACATGTCGCCGCGGATGATCACCACATCGCCTACGTGCAGGGCGCGCATCTGCGTCTCCGTCAACGGTGGCGTCAATGTCACCTCCCGCCCCGTCAGCGGGAATCCATCCATCTTCGAAAGCTTCTCCACCTCGCGTTCCGGGTCCCGATACAGCCATTGGTTGATCGCGCCCGTCGTCGCGTCCAGCCGCACGCCGAGCCGTCGATACGCCCAGCAATCGTACGCTACGGAAACGAAAAAGCTCGCCGGCAAACGGTTCGCCGCCATCACC
Source organism: Acidobacteriota bacterium (assembly GCA_031412835.1). Taxonomy (GTDB): domain Bacteria; phylum Acidobacteriota; class Terriglobia; order Bryobacterales; family Bryobacteraceae. Next base: position 10,034 of record JANODS010001243.1, read on the forward strand.
TTGCAGCCTATCAGAGACACGTTGCCGCCAAACCCCATCGGCCCCACGCCAATTTTATTCGCCTCCTCCATCACCTCGGCTTCCAGTTTCGCCAGCACCGGGTCTGGATTCACGTCATCCAATTCGCGGAACAGTTCGTGCTTGGCCAGGTAGTAGCCATGCGCCCGGTCGCTGCCGATGCACACGCCCAAGGCTCCCGGCGCGCACCCCTGCCCCTGCGCCTGCCACACGGCGTGCAGCAAACACTTCTTGACGCCCTCGATGTTTCGCCCGGCTTTGCCCAAGTGCTCCAACTCGGTCGGCAGCGAATATTGAATATTCTTGTTCTCGCAGCCACCGCCCTTCAAAATTAGCTTCACCTCGACGTCGTCCCGCTCCCACTGCTCCCAGTGGATCACCGGCGTCTCCACGCCGAGGTTGTCGCCCGAGTTATGCCCGGTCAACGAGTCCACCGAATTCGGCCGCAACTTTCCGCGCTTGGTGGCCTCGGCCACGGCTGCCTTGATCGCCTTCTTAATGGCGATCTGGCTCACGCCCACCGGCGTGTGCACGACGAACGTCGGCATCCCCGTATCTTGGCAGATTGGACCCTCGTCCTCGGTCGCCATGTCGATGTTATTGGCGATGATGTTCAGCGCCTGAGACGCCTGCGTATCCGGCTTCTCCTGCTCAAGGGCAACGCCCATCGCCTTCCGCACATCGGGAGGCAAATTCGTCGCCGTCTGGGTAATCAGTTCAACAAGGCTACTTTCGAGGAATTGCATAGAATTCCCCGATTCTATCAAGGCAGCTTGATCCGCACCTGAGCCGTCAGCCCCGGCTTGATCAACGGGTTCGGATTCAGGAACAAAATCGTCACCTTCCCGTCCGCCACCCGCGCGATTTCGCCGCTCAACGCTTCGTTGCTCTGTTCGGCCACAAACACCGCCGCCAGCATCCCTTCTTTGATCCGACCCAGCACCGCCGCTTCCGGCTCCACGATAATCTGCAGGCTCCCCAGGTCGGTCGCGATCCGGAAAACTTCGTCTTCGCCCTTCTGGATCTCGGCCCCTGCCTCGCCCTTGCGCATCACGATGACGCCGTCCACCGGTGCATGCACCTGCGTCGCCTGCAAGTTCGTCTCGGCCTCTTCAAGCGCCGCGTTCCGCTCTTCCACCGCTTTTTTCGCCAGCTCGATGTCCCGCGTGAGATCCGCCATCCGCCCCTCGGCCACCTGCTGCCGAGCCCCCAGCGTTTCGTAGTCCATCTTCCCGCTTTCGAAATCCTTTCTCGATTTCTCAAACGTTAACCGTGGCGTGGCCCCCTGCTGATTCAGCATCGTCTGCCGCTGATAAGCCCGCTCCGCCCGCATGAACTCTTCCTTCACTCGCGCCGCCTCGGCTCGCCCCCGCGATACCTCCAACCGCGCCGCCAACAACTGGCTCTCCAGCGAATTCTGTTTCTCCTGCGCCTTGTCAGCCCGCTCCTTCGCCAGCTCTTTTTCGTTCTCCAGCGACGGATTCTTCAGCCGCGCCAGCAACTGCCCTTCGTAGACCTCTTCTCCCTCGTTCACCAGGTACTCTTCCACCGTCCCCGCTGAAGGGGCCTTCACGCCCACCACGTTTCGCGCTTCAATCTTCCCGCTCAAACTTAGCTCGCCGGCCACCACCACAGGCGCAGCCACGGGTGCCACCACCGCCTTCGGCTTCGCCTGCTCCCGACGCCAAACCGTGATCGCTCCCCCCGCGATCGCCAGCAGGACCAAGCACCCTCCGAATAACAGCCATTTGCCGCGCATATCTCGATGATACAGTAGGCCTATGGACGTCCCGCGCTTCCGTGAGTTGACGGCCATCTTCTTTCGCTCCGGCAGCTTCACCCTCGGCGGCGGCAACCCCATTCAGGCCGCCCTCCACCTCGAACTGGTCGAACGCCGCCGATGGCTCGATTCGGCTGAGTTCGGCCTCATCTACGGTCTCGCCCGCTTCACTCCGGGCACGAATGTCTTGGCTTGCAGTGCATCCCTCGCTTGGCGCCTCGGGGGCTGGCCCGCGGCCATCGCGGCGGTGGTCGCCGTCTCGGTGCCCGCTTCCGTGCTCGTCCTGCTGCTGCTCACCGGCTACGAGAGCACTCGGGACAACCCGTGGGTCGGCCGCGCCATCAGCGGGGCGCTCATCGCCGTCGTCGCGCTCATCGTGGTCTCCTCCTGGAAGATCGTCAAACCCTACGCCGTCCAGCGCCGCTGGCTTCGTATCGCAATTCTTACCGGCGGCGCCACCGTCGCCCTCGCCAGCGGCTGGCTCTCGCCGATCACCATCCTCGGGCTCGCCGTCCTCGCCGGCTTTACGCTCGACCGCATGGGAGTCAAATGAACCTACTTTGGCTCTATCTCCTCCTCGTCAAAGCGACCCTTACTTCCTTCAGCGGTATGACCTCTCTGGCCATCGTCCGCCACGATTTCGTCCTCCACTATCACCTGCTCACCGACCAGCAGCTTACGACCGCCATCGCCGCCGGCCGACTTGCCCCCGGCCCGAATGGCGTCTATCTCGTCGGCATCGGCTACTACCTGGCTGGCTACCCCGGTGCCGTCGTTGGGTGGCTCGCCCTCGTCACCCCGGCCTTCCTCAGCATCCTGCTGCTGCACTGGCTCCGTCGCTATAGTGACCGGCCCGGGTTTCGCCGCGCTCTCGATTCGGTTCTGATGGCGGCCGCCGGGCTCAGCCTCGCCAGCGCCCTTCCCCTTGCACAGGACTCGATCATCGACGCCCGCGGCGCTGCCCTCGCCGTCGTCGCCGTCGCGGCGTTCCTGGTCACCAAGCTCGATTCGTTCTGGATAATTCTGGGTGCGGCCGCTCTCTCTTTGCTATACTCTGCCGTATTATGAGCGAGTTTCGACTCGGAGATATCCTCGACGATTACTGCATCAAATGTAAGCGACTTACCAACCACGCCATCGTTTCGCTGCTTGGTACAGATCCCGCAAAAGTGCGTTGTTGCTCTTGTTACAAAGACCACAACTACGACCACGCCGTCGTTCCTCCCACCAAGAAGGAACTGAAAGCGCTCGCCCTTTTGCAGGCTCAGCAGGAGCCTCCCGCCACGACCAACTAGTTCCGCCGCATCTCTTCCCGAATCTGAGTCAGGATATCGGCCTTATCGTCCGTCTCCATTTCCTGCTCCATCCGCCGCAGCGCCACGCCAATTACGTCGCGGTGGTGCAGCTTATGGCCCAGGCCTTCTTTATCGGTCAACTTCAGCCAGATGTCATGCAGACGGTCCAAATCCTCCGGCCAAAGCCGGGGCGGATGCGGGCCCAAATTGACGAACGTCGATTGCCGATCCGGTCGAATCACTTCCAGCGAAAGCGGATGCCGCGGCTCCGGCAGCGCTTCCCAAGCCATCCCGATCCGCCGCGCTAACTCCTCTGACGCCATCTTCGCCGAAACACCGGTCACGAGTCGCGACGCCTTCAACTGGTTCGCCGCCTGAATCATCGCCGCAAACGGATCCGTCGCCGGCACCACCAATAGCTCCACCGGCTTACCTTCCTTCTCCGCCACTGTGACAACCCGCGAGAACAACTCCTGCTCGTACGATCCAAACAATTGCTCGTTCTGCAGTTCGAACTCCCCCGCCCCCGAAGACATCGGGTGCACGGTCATCACCACCACATCATGCCGACGCAGGTTCGTTTTCTCAAGAATCCGCTTGAAATGTTCGAGGTTGTTGTAGTCGCGGACGGCGACCAGAATGCATCCCGGACGCGCCGCCAAATGCGCCGTGTCCACGTGCGGCTGATGCTCCAGGTTGAACTCTTCGAGGTTGTCTGTCTTCGACTCTTCCACGCGCCGCGTTCGCCGCGCGTTCACGCGCTCGGAAATCAAAAACATCACGAATAGCAAAACCGTAAACGAAACCCCATAAATCGTGGCGATCTTCTTCGTAAACAAGTTCGCAATCGCCACCAGAAACAGCATCAACACCGTCGCACCCAGGCCCACGGGGATCTCCCGCTTCCCCCACATGAAGTTGAACGGAGTCTTATATTCCTGATCATGCCGCTGGAAACGCAACGCCAGCACTCCCATGCCCTTCAGGAAAAAACTCCAGACCACGCCGAAGGCGTAAGCCTCGCCCAACAGATAAACGTCGCCCAGACTCCCGATGATCGTCAGAATCTGCAACATCGCGATCATGTTGATGATCCGAAACGTCGTTCCAAATTTGACGTGCGGCTTCCGAAACCAGCTCAGCAAAACTCCGTCTTCGGCCACCCGGTTCAGCACGCCGTTCGCTCCGATCAACGACGTATTCACCGCACCTGACAAGATCAATCCACCCACAATCACGACGAAAATGTGGAAGCCCAACTTCATGAGTTGTGGCCCTTCCAAGTTCATCGACATGCCGCCGATCAGGTTGTCGTAGTACTGCGGCCGCACCGCATCCGGGATGATCATCACCGCTAAAATCGAAATCACGCCGGTCGAAAGCAGCGCGTAAACGCAGACGATGTTCGCCGTGATCCGCAGGTTTTTCAGCTTCGGATACGCAATCTCGCGATAAACTTGCGCCAGCGTCTCGAAGCCGCTCATCGCCAGCAGCGAGTGGCCAAACGCGACCACCAACATCGCTGAGCTCACACTCGGCCAGAACGTCCCCTGCAGCCAACCCAGCGAATGCTCGTTCAACGTCAGGTTCGCATGAGTCGGAGGAGGCGGCAGCGAAGCCCCGCCCCGCAGGATCAGCGTGATCACCGACCACACGATCAGGATCACCACCATCACGGTCGTAATCTGCATGATCCGCAGCGCATGACCGCTCGATTCGTGAATGCCTTTAGTATTGCTCCGCCAGAAGTAGAGCGTTACCGCAATGCCGAAGAAAACCGCAAAATAGTTCGGGTTTACATGCAGCGGATAGCCGCCCATCTCGCTCATCTCGTTCAGCAGGCGGCCAATGTACTGGCCCGCGCTGACGGACGAAATCGGCCCTGTCAGAATGTAATCCACCACCAGCGCCGATACCGATAGCTTCGCCATGTTGGGGCCGATCGAATCGCGCACGACAACGTATACCCCGCCCCGAACGAACATGGAGCAGCTTTCCATGTAGATCGAACGAACGGCAAAAGAAAACAGCATGACCGCCAGCACGAACCAAGGCGCGGATTTCCCAATCGCCTGCTCCGTAATGCCGCCGACGTAAAACATCGTCGACGCCAGATCGCTCAGCACAATTGCCGCGCCTCGCCAAAACGAGATAAACGAAAGCGCTACGGTGGTGGCAACAACAACTCGACTGCTGGTCGTTGCTGCCTGTCGTTCGGAGGGGTCAGGCATTCCAGTTACGATAATAGCGGATGAACGACGGCTCTGAAATTATTGCTGCTCTCCGCGCCGCCGGGTACTCGGCCTGGCTCGTCGGAGGATGCGTCCGCGACCTGCTGCTCGGCCGGGTTCCGCAGGACTACGATGTCGCCACCAGCGCCCGCCCCGCCGACATCGCCCGCCTCTTCCTCCATGCCATTCCCGTCGGCGCTCACTTCGGCGTCATGCTCGTCGATGGCGTCGAAGTCGCCACCTACCGGAGCGATGGCGCCTACTCCGACGGTCGCCGCCCGGAATCGGTTCACTACGAAACCAACCCCGCCGCCGACGCCCAGCGTCGCGATTTCACGATCAACGGCCTCTTCCTCGACCCCTTTACCGGCGAAACACTCGACTCCGTCAACGGCCGCGCCGACCTCGCCGCCGGGGTCATCCGTGCCATCGGCGACCCCGCCGCCCGCTTCGCCGAAGATCACCTCCGCATGCTCCGCGCTGTCCGCTTCGCCGCCCGCCTCGATTTCGAAATCGACCCCGCCACCCTCGCCGCCATCGACCCGCTCGCCATCCGCAAAATCTCCACCGAACGCGTCTTCGCCGAACTCACCCGCATCCTCACCGACGGCAACGCCCACCGCGGCCTCGAACTCCTCGATCAGTCCGGCCTCCTCGCCGAGCTGCTCCCGGAAATCAAAGCCATGCAGGGAGTCGCTCAGCCACCTGAACATCATCCCGAAGGCGACGTCTGGGTCCACACGCTGGGCATGCTCAAACTTCTCGGCCCCGCTGAACCCGCCCTCGCCTGGGGCGTGCTGCTCCACGACGTCGGCAAACCGGTCACCCAAACGTTCTCAGATCGCATCCGCTTCAACGGCCACGACCGCGTCGGCACCGAAATAGCCCGTGCGATCCTCTCCCGGCTCCGCGCTTCGTCCGACTTAATTGAACATGTTCAATATCTGGTCGCCGATCACATGAGGTTTCCCGAACTGCCCAAGATGAGGCCCAGCACGCTCAAACGCTTCCTTCGCGCCGAACACTTCCCCAGTCTCCTCGCTCTCCATCGCCTGGACTGCCTCGGCAGCAGCGGTCGCCTTGGCACCTACGAATACGCTCAGCAACAATTCACGAGCCTGGCCCCCGACGAACTCCGCCCCGTTCCCCTCGCCACCGGGCGTGACGTTCTTGCCCTCGGTGTCCCCGCTGGGCCGCGCGTCGGCGTTCTTATCCGCGCCCTCGAAGATGCCCAACTCAACGGCGAACTTTCCACTCGCGACGAAGCTCTCGCCTGGCTCAGCCGGCAAGTTTCGGCGCCAGCATCCACTTAAGCACCCCGCGCGGCCGCACCCCCAACGAGGGAACATCCACCCGCACAATCGCCCCTTTCTTGAACTCCACCTGCAACTCCGGCGCGCCTAACAGAAAACCAGCGAGCAGCCCCATCGCCGGTTCATGGCCCACCAGCAGCAACGAAGCATCGCCCTTGTACAGACGAATCTCTTCCCATGTCTCCTGCGCAACCGACGTCGGAACCAGAGTCTTTGTCGTTAGAATCTCGCCCTCGTACTCCAGCACTTTGCTGGCGATTTCGGCTGTTTCCTGCGCACGCTTGAACGGGCTCGACAGAATTCGCGCGGGCTCCAGACCGCCCCCGCGCGCTCTTCGCAGCACCTCGCGCAGCTTTCGCGCGCCCTCTCCGGTGATCGCACGGTCGGCATCGGCCAACCCCGGACGGAAGTCCTCGGCTATTGCATGGCGGAGCAGGAAAATCTGCATGGTCGCGTGTATTCTGCTATTTTGTCATACTCAGAGACTTGCGCCCCAGTCCAGCACAATTGCAGCGAATTTCGATCACCGCCGCCGGCGGAGCCGTCGTCGCCAGCCTCTGCTCCATCGCCGTCGCCCAAATCCTCCTCGGCCTCGCCACCGCCCTCGCCCTCTTTCAATGGAAGGAGCGCCGATTGCCCCCCATCGGCTGGCCGCTCGCCGCCTTCGTCGGTCTCACCCTCCTCGCCGTGGCTGCCAGCGATAACCCCGCCGCCGGCATCCCCCAACTACGCAAGTTCTTCGTCTATTTCATCCTCTTCGCCCTCGCTTCGGCGCTTCGCCGCTGGCTCGAGGTCCGCTACATCCTCGCCGGTATCGCCGCCGCGGGGACACTCTCCGGCCTCTGGTCCTTCGTCCAATACGCCCGCAAATACGCTGCCGCGAAAGCCGCCGGCGTCGACTTCACGCTCGCCTACATCGCCGACCGCACGACGGGTTTCATGAGTCATTGGATGACCTTCGGCGGCGAGATGATGATCGTCCTGCTCCTCGCGCTCGCCTGGCTCCTGTTCACCGAGGATTGGCGCGCCGCCGTGGTCGCGCTCATCACCGGCGTCGCCCTCCTCCTCGGCCAAACCCGCGGCATGTGGATCGGCGCTGGAGTCGGCGTCATCTACCTAGTCTGGAGTTGGAAGCGCCCGGTCGTTCTTGCCTTGCCGGTTCTCGCCGGCCTCATCCTCGCCGTCGGCCCGGCCACATTGCAGGACCGCGCCCTCTCCATCGTCCGACCCCGGGGCGATCTCGATTCGAACGCCCACCGCCAAGCCATGTTCCGCACCGGCCTCGCCATCATCCACGCGCACCCCTACCTCGGGATCGGTCCCGAAATGGTCAAAACCAAATTTGCGGACTACGCTCCCGCCGATATCCCCCGCCCCTTCCCCGTCCATTGGTGGTTCGGCCATCTCCACAATATTTACCTCCACTTCGCCGCCGAACGCGGCATCCCCGCGTTGGTCGCGCTCCTGACGATGATCGGCACCGCCCTTTGGGCCTTCCTCCGCGGTGCCCGGCAAACCGCTGACCCCGAACGTCGCGCCGTCCTCCACGGCATCGCCGCCGTCATCATCGGCGTCATGACCGCCGGCCTGCTCGAATACAATCTCGGCGATAGCGAAGTGCTTCAACTCTTCCTCGGCCTGATCGTCGTTGGCTTTTTCACAATTCGTGTAGAATAGGGGGTAGGGGTATACCCTATCAAACCTATGACTCTCAAAATTGATGGAATGCACTGCGGTGCCTGCGTTCGCCGCGTCACTCTAACGCTAGAAAAAACGCCCGGCGTCAAAGTCGGTACTGTCGCCATCGGCTCGGCTACCATTGAAGCCTCCGACCCGGAACCCGTCCTGGCGGCCCTAAAAAAGGCCGGGTACCCGGCCCAAGTGTCGCAATGAAAACACTTACCATCCCCGTCGGCGGCATGACCTGCTCGGCCTGCCAGGTCCACGTGCAACACGCGTTAGAGGAAGTCACCGGCGTCCAAAGCGCCTCTGTCAGCCTGCTGACCAACGAGGCCACCGTTGTCTTCGACCCCGCCGTCGCCGCCCCTGCCGCGCTCGTCGCCGCCATCATCGACAACGGCTACGAAGCCGTAGTCCACGAAGAAGCCGACCACGTTCGCCCCGCCGCCATCAGTATCGCCATCGGCCTCATCATGATGGCCGCCATGCCCTTCGTCGACCACGCCAACGCCACTTGGAACTGGGTCCAACTCGCCCTCACCGTCTACGTTATGGCCGGCCCCGGTCGTCACTATTACGTCAAGGCTTTCAGCGGCCTCCGCCACGGCAACACCGACATGAGCACGCTGATCACCCTCGGCACCGGCGCCGCGTTTGCTTACTCCCTCGCCGCCCTCGCCGGCCTCGTCCACGACGTCTATTTCGAAGCCGTGGTTTTCATTCTCGGCCTCGTCCTCGCCGGCCGCGCCATGGAATCCCGCGCCCGCCATCAGACGGCCGAAGCCATCCGCAAGCTCGCCCAACTCGCCCCCGCCACCGCCTGGCTTCGCCGCGACGACGCCTGGGTCGCCGTTCCCGTCGACACCGTCGCCGTCGGCGACCGCCTCCTCGTCAAACCCGCCGAACGGATCCCCGTCGACGGCACGCTCGAATCGGGCTCCTCCACCGTCGATGAATCCATGCTCACCGGCGAGCCCCTCGCGGTCGCCAAGGCCACCGGCGCGCACGTCTCCGCCGGAACCCTCAACGGCACCGGGTCGTTCGAGATGCGCTCGACCGCCGTCGGAGCCGGCACCATGCTCGGCCAAATCGTCCGCATGACCCGCGAAGCGCAGTCCTCGAAAGCCCCGCTCCAGCGCCTCGCCGACCGCATCAGCGCCATCTTCGTTCCCATCGTCGTCTCGCTCTCGGTGCTCACGTTCGCCGCCTGGATGCTTCAGGGAAGGGAAGTCGCCTTCGCCCTGCAAGCCGCCGTCGCCGTGCTCATCATCGCCTGCCCCTGTGCGATGGGCCTGGCCGTGCCCGCGGCGGTCATGGTGGCCACTGGTCGCGCCGCGGGCCTCGGAGTGCTCTTCAAGGGCGGCGAGGCCATGGAGCGCCTCTCCCGCGTCGATGTCGCCCTTCTCGACAAGACCGGCACCCTCACCGAGGGCCGCCCCGCCGTCACCCGCTTTGAAGGCGACCGCCAATGGCTTCGTTCCGTAGCGGCGGTTGAGCAGGCCTCCGAGCACCCCCTCGCCCAAGCCGTCGTCGCCTACGCCGCCACCCCCCTGCCCCCCGTCTCCAACTTCCTCGCCACCCCCGGTCAAGGTGCCGAAGGCTCCGTCGAGGGCCACCACGTTAGGGTTGGCCGCGGCGCCTGGCTCAACGTCGAAACTGACCTGCCCATCGCGGCCACCGTCGATGGCCAATACGCCCTCGCGCTCGACGTCGACGACCCGGTCAAACCAACCTCCGCCGCCGGCGTCCAGCGCCTCGCCCTGCGCACCATCATGCTCACTGGCGACCGCTCCGCCACCGCCCAACGCATCGCCGCCGCCGTCGGCATCACGGAGGTCCACGCGGGCCTTCTCCCCGCCGAGAAGCTCGCCTTCATCGTCACCCTGCAGCAGCAAGGCCGCGTCGTCGCCATGATCGGCGACGGCGTCAACGATGCTCCCGCCCTCGCCCAAGCCGACGTCGGTCTGGCCATGGCCACCGGCTCCGACATCGCCGCCGAAACAGCCGCCGTCACCCTGCTCCGCCCCGATCTCCTCGCCGCCGCCGACGCCTTCGCCATCGCCCGCGTCACCGTCCGCGTCATGCGCCAGAACCTCTTCTGGGCCTTCGTTTATAACGCCATCGGCATCCCGCTTGCCGCCTTCGGCCAACTCAACCCCATCCTCGCCAGCGCCGCCATGGCCCTCAGTTCGGTCAGCGTCCTGGCCAACAGCCTCCGCCTCCGGTCCACCAAACTATGACCAAAGAAAAAAACCTCCAACGCCTCAAACGGATCGAGGGCCAAGTCCGCGGCCTGCACAAAATGATCGAAGACGATCGCTACTGTGTCGAGGTGCTTGTTCAGATCTCGAGCGTCCAGCAGGCGCTCCGCAGCCTCGGCAAACAGGTCATGCAGGGTCATCTGGAACACTGCGTCACCTCCGCTTTTGCAAGCGGTAACCCGAAGAAGGTCGCGGCCATGCAGAAAGAGCTTCTAGAGTTAATGTATAAATACGCCCAATGAAATCCCTCTTCGTCGTCTTCGCCCTCCCCCTTCTCGCCCAGCAGGATCTCTCCGTCGCCTGGGTGCGCACGAGCGTCGAATACGCCGCCCTCACGCAGCAGAGCTACCGCGGTGCCTCCCAAGCCCTCGAGTCCGCCCTTGCCGATCCCCATTGGACTGCTGCCCTGGAGCAGCAGCAAGGCTTCGAGGAACTTCCGCCCGCCGTCATCCTCGATCTCGACGAAACCGTCCTCGACAACAGCGAGCACCAGGCCTCGCTCGCCGCCCAGAGGATCGCCTTCGACAACGACAAGTGGCAAGCCTGGGTCGGCCAAGCTAAAGCCGGCGCCATCCCCGGTGCCATCGAATTTCTGAAATTCGCGCAAACCCGCGGCGTCGCTCTCGTCTACATCACCAACCGCACCTGCAAGGCCAATGACGAAAGCGACCCCACCGTCCGCAACCTCCGTCGCCTCGGTGCCCCGTGGGTTCCTTCCCGCCTGCTCTGCCGCGAAGGCAGCAGCAGCGATAAGTCCGCCCGCCGCGCCGCCACCGCCGCCGCCTACCGCGTCCTGCTCCTGATCGGTGACGATTTTCAGGACTTCGTCAGCGTCCCGACCGAACAGAACTCCATCGCCGGTCGTCGCGCCATCCTCGGCCCCAATCAGCCCTTCTTCGGCGACCGCTGGTTCCTCATCCCCAACCCGATGTACGGCTCCTGGGAGCGCGTCCTTCAGCGCTGACGAACAATCGCTCCCGGCCGCGCATTCGTGTGCTCGCCGTCCTTCAACACGGCCACTCCATTCACCAGCACGTGCTTGATGCCCGTCGAATATGCATGCGGCTTTTCGTACGTCGAATGGTCGATCACGGTTGCCGGGTCAAACACCGTCACATCCGCCACCATGCCGGGTCGCAGCAACCCGCGATCATAAATCCGAATTTTGCTCGCATTCGCCGACGTCATCTTCCGAATCGCCTCTTCCATCGTGATCACTTTTTCGTCCCGCACATACCGCCCCAGCACCCGCGGAAACGTCCCATAGTAGCGCGGATGCGGATGCTCCGCCGAGAGCAATCCCGTCGTCGCTACCGCCCGCCCGTCGGACCCGATCGAAACAAACGGTTGCTTCATCGCATACCGCATGTCCTCTTCGTTGTGATGGAAAAACACCGTCGGCACCGACCCGCCGTTGTCCACCAGCACCTGAAACAACGCCTCCACGGGCGGCTTCTTCAGAGCCGCGATGATCTGGTTCATCCGCTGACCTTCGTACTTCTTGTAGCTCGGGTTCGAAAACGACGAAACGAGCATCCCCTCCCAACTCCCCGTCGCCGTGAAATGGTTGTACCAATTGGTACCCGGAATCCCGTTCAGCACTTCACTTGTTAACCGATCCTTCAGCTTCGGATCCTGAATCCGTTCCAGCAGCGAGTTCACCCCGCCTTCATGCGCCCATGGCGGAATGATGCTCGATAGGTTGTTCTGCCCCGCCCGATACGGGTAGACATGCGCCTCGACTTCTTGCCCCTCCGCCCGCGCCTTCGCAATCGTCGCCATCACTTCTGGCATCCGGCCCCACAGCTTGTTATCGGCCAGTTTCACGTGGATGATATCTACCGGCACGCCGGCCCGCTTTCCAATCGCAATCGCCTCGGCAATCGAATCGAAGACCCCAATTCCCTCCGTCCGCATATGGGTCGAGTAGATCCCGCCGAACGGCTTCGCCTCCTCGCACATCGCGACCAGCGTGTCCGTATCGATCCACGATCCGGGCGGCCCGGACAATGAACTGGAAACTCCTAAAGCCCCGTCCTCCATCGCCTGCTTCACCAGCGCCCGCATCTTCGTCAACTCCACCGCCGTCGGTGGCCCCGCCTTCGGCCCGCGGACCTGCGTCCACACTTGGCTCGACCCCACGTAGCTACCGACGTTGGGCGAAATCCCGGTCTTCAGCAGCCGTTCCCAATAGTTCGTAAATCGCGGAAAATCTCGCGAGGGAGCCGCAGACGGCCCTTCGCCGAAGATCATCGTCGTCACGCCTTGTCGCACAAACGACTGCGCGTTGCCATCGGCCAGCAGCGACGTATCGGAGTGATTATGAATGTCAATGAACCCGGGCGCGACGATCATGCCCTTGGCATCGATTGTGGTCTTAGCCGCTCCGTTCAGTTTCCCAATCGCGGCGATCTTCCCGCCGCTGATGGCGACATCGGCTAGAAACGTTGGGTTCCCGGTTCCATCGGCCACGCGGCCATTCTTGATCAAGACATCATACTGCTGGCCGAAAGCCAGCGCGGCGACAAACCAAAGAAAGAAGCGCATGGATAGCAGTTTATCGCTAATCGCCGCGGCGTTAAAATGAGATCTCTTCAAATTCGGCGTAGGGGGTCAGCGAGCCGTCGGTCCGCGCGACGAGCAATTTTCCGCCGGGCTTCACGCAACGCTTCAGCGCGGGTACCTCGGGTGCCGAACTGGATGACGCACGAATCTTCTGCACCGCCGGTAGCAGCAACCCAATCAGGATCGCGATGATCCCGCTTTCGCCGGAGAGCACTGTAAAGCCCGTCTGACGGCTGGGTATAACGAGGACATACTTCGCCCCGCCCGGGTGTAACTCGCGAACCTTCGACGCGATGCTATTTGCCCCGGAAACGAAGGTCTGAGGCGTGAAGGGCTTGTGCATCAAGGCATCGGTGGCTTCGCCCTTAATGTCTCCCAATTTCATAAATGCTGGCATCGTAATATCACTCCGGATCGAATCTACTCGACTACGCGCGAAGCCGATCTAAAATCCCTCATCGATCGCTTTTTACCGCTGCGCCTGGTCCCCGAAGATTAAGCCCGGGAGGAACGATCCGAGCCGCGGCTGATTGGCGCACCCAATCTGAAACGGCTGGAACACGGAAAAGTCTCCGAGAAGGAAGTCAGCGAAGGCCTGCGGGGCAGGTTGTGGCATTAGGTTCCAGGACACTGCGGCGCACGCCGTATTCTGCTGGCGCAGTACCTCTTCGAGCATACTCAGCTTGGTCTTTTGTGTCGGCGTCAATAGCGCCTGAATCTCCGTCGTCGTCTTTTTCGACTCGGCCTCGATCTCCCGCCGGATCGTTTCGATCTCCAGATACCGAACGCCGATTGCCATCGGGTCCAGCGTCGCTTGTCTTGTCTCTTGGGCGATCTCGAACTGAACTTCGACCTGCCGCCGCAGCTTAGTCGAGCGGAACTGGCCCAATCGCTCGTTTTTGGCGAGGATCTCGGAGACTTGCGGGTCAGTCAGCTCTAGATGCTTTTTGAGCGGATCGGGAAAAGGGCTGAAAAAACCCTGCGCGGATACCGCCTCGAATGAAAGCAAAAATACAGGAATTAAAAAACTCATGGCCCCATCTTACGGCCAAAGCCGCAAGATGGGGCCACTTATCACCGTAAACTTACGCGACGTCGATCGTCAACGAAGTAATCGTATCCCCGCCCTTAATCGCATCCACCACGTCCAGCCCGGCCGTTACCTTGCCGAACACCGTGTGCTTACCATCGAGCCAAGGGCACGGCACATGCGTGATGAAAAACTGGCTCCCGTTCGTACCCGGACCCGCGTTCGCCATCGAAATCACGCCCCGCTCATGCGAGTTCGGATTCCCCGCAAACTCATCCCCAAACTTGTAGCCCGGACCGCCCCGGCCCGATCCCTCCGGGCATCCGCCCTGGACCATGAAGTCCGGGATCACCCGATGAAACGTCAGGCCGTCATAGTACTTGTCCTGCGCCAGGAACACAAAGTTGTTCACCGTCTTCGGCGCGCTCTTGGCGTCAAGAGCTAATACAATCGTTCCCCGGGACGTATTAAACGTCGCCGTATAGCTCTTGGTCGGGTCAATGACCATCTCTGGATATGCTGCGTATTGCTTCATAGAAGTTCTTCTCGTTTCATTTTTTCGAGCGCCTTAACGATATCGCTCACCTGCTGCGAACGGTTCCGATCTGCGATCAGAAGCGCGTCCGGCGTTTCGACGACCACCAGGTTTTCTACCCCCAGCAGCGCCACTAGCTTCCCCGGAACGTCCACATAGTTCCCGGTCGCCAACTCCGCGATCACCTCGCCCCGCGAGACATTCGAATAGATTCCGCGCGCCCCCAACTCATACACCGCGTTCCACGTCCCCACGTCGTTCCAGCCAAACTCATCCGCCGGAATGCCCACAATGTTCGTCGCCTTCTCCAGCACCGCGTAGTCAATCGAAATGCTCTCGCACTCCAAAAACTTTGTCGCCAACGCTGACTTAAACTTCGCGCTGCCAAACGCCGGCAGGCTTTCGAGCGTCGCCGCCGTTTTCGGCAGATGCTCCCGCAACGAACCCAGCACCACATCGGCCCGCCAAAAGAACATCCCCGCGTTCCAATAGAAATTTCCGGCCGCGACGTACTCCTTTGCCGTCTCCAAATTGGGCTTCTCCCGGAAGCTGCGCACGGGCACCGGCACCATCTCGCCCGCCGTCACCCCGGGCGGAAATTCGATGTAGCCATACCCCGTCTCGGCCCATCGCGGCTGCACTCCCAGTACGGCAATCTTGCCCTCGGCCGCCGCTTTGAACGCCGGCTTCACCAACCGTACATACCGCGACGTTTTTTCGATCACATGGTCCGCCGGGAAGACGCCCATCACCGCGTCCGGATCCTGCCGATGCAGAATCTGCGCGATCAAGCCAATCGCCGGAGCCGTATTCCGCTGCGCCGGTTCAGCGATGATTTGCTTCTTCGGCACCTCGGGCAACTGCTTGGCAATCGTCTCCCGCAGATGGTCATTCGTGATGATCCAAATCCGCTCCGGCGGCAGCACCGCCCGCAGCCGATCCACCGTCTGCTGAATCAGCGTTCGTTCCCCAAAGAAACTCAGTACTTGCTTGGCCGAACGTTTGCGGCTCTTGGGCCAGAACCGCGTCCCGCGGCCCCCAGCCAGAATCAATCCGTAATAGTGGTCAGTCTTTGCCATGTGCTATCCGAGTGGATACGAAGTAATTCGCTGCAATGTTCGCTCCCAGCGAGTCTTCGTGAAAAAATGCAGG
Source organism: Acidobacteriota bacterium (assembly GCA_031412835.1). Classification (GTDB taxonomy): domain Bacteria; phylum Acidobacteriota; class Terriglobia; order Bryobacterales; family Bryobacteraceae. The sequence goes on from JANODS010001243.1 coordinate 25,894, forward strand.
GCCATGTCCTTAGCGTGGTCCCAAATATGGCCCGGGTTTTGCGGCTGCCAATGCTCCAACGGCGCGTCGTAGGACCACCACACCAGAACCGGCTTGCCGTAAATGTTTTCGCGCGGCACGAACCCCCAAAAGCGCGAATCGGCTGAGTTATCCCGGTTGTCGCCCATCGCAAAATACATCCCCGGCGGCACGACCAACTCCCCCTTCTCGACGTGCGCTTGCAACATCTCGATCGCCCGATTCTCGATCCCGGGAAACGCGGCTTCGTTCGGGAAATTGCGCAGATAGGGCACCCGGAGCGCCGGGTTCTGCCGCTTGTACGGTTCGTCCACCGCGCGGCCGTTCAGGATCAATTGGTTGTCCGCAAACCGGATCCGGTCCCCCGGCACGCCAATCACGCGCTTCACATAAGGCTGCGCCTCATCCAGCGGGTATTTGAAAACGATGACGTCGCCCCGCTTTACTTCGGCATACGGCAGCAATACGCTCGAAAAACTGTTCGCCGGCGCGTAGACCAACTTGTCCACCAGCAGGTGGTCGCCCACCTGGATCGTCGTGTCCATCGAAGGAGTCGGCACCACAAACGCCTGCACCAGCGTCGTCGTACCGAACAGGAGCATCAGCCCCGTTACCGTCCATTCCGCCAACCAATGGCGCACTACTCGCGGTTTCGTCACCATCGGCTATTGAACCGGATAACCGTGGATAAGGTTGAAAGTTCGCTTCCAGCGCGTCTTCGTAAAGAAATTCATCGCCAAATCCTGGATGTGGTCCCAACCCGGCGTCGAACTCGACAGCCGCTCCGTGGGGGCATCGTACGACCAATAAATGATCAGCGGCTTTCCGATGATATTCTCCCGCGGCACAAAGCCCCAGTAGCGCGAATCGAGGGATTGGTCCCGGTTATCGCCCATCGCAAAATAAGCGTTGTCCGGCACGACAATCTCTTTGCCCGCCAGATGCTTCTCGAGCATGGTCCGGCCACCTTCGTCCAGTCGCGTATTCGGTTCGGAAGGGAACGTATCCCGGTACGAATCGAAGTACTCGGTCTTGTGATATTTATACGGTTCGGTCAGCGGCTTGCCATTTAAGAAAACCTGCTTGTTTTCCACGCGGATCCGGTCTCCGGGAATACCCATCACCCGCTTAACGAACGTGAATTTCAAATCGCTCGGCCAGCGGAAAACGATGATGTCTCCCCGCTTCACTTCCGAATACGGCAAAAAATAGCGGCTGATTGGACCCGGCGGCGCATACGCCAGCTTATCGACCAGCAAATGATCGCCGATCAGCAGCGTGTCCTCCATCGATCCTGTCGGGATGACAAACGCCTGCACCAGCGTCGTCGTGCCGAAGAGCAGCAGCAATATCGTCACGGTCCACTCGGCAATCGTATTGCGCGGCGTCTCCTCTTTCCGTTGAAAGAAAATTTGCTTCCACAGCGGTTGTTCAGGCGCGGATGAATCCGCGGGGGTCGGCTTCTGATCTTGTTCCAATGCCACGGTGTTCTTCCAATTCTAGCTAATCAAACAGCACTTCTCTCAGGTACCGATACAAATCACGCAGGCTGATGCCAATATTCACAATGCCTACTCCTGATACGGCTCCGCGAACATAAGGGTTCACCCAAATTTCCCGGGTGCCCTCCCGCCAGTTCGCCAACTCGTTCCGCTCCCAACCGTCCATCCACGGGTAGACCAGCAGGAATACCCCTATCTCAAAGCAAAGGATGATCCAGGCCAGCCCGGATAAACGAGCAAACCAACTCCGACGGATCCGAGGATGAAGCGGCAGCTCTGGCAGTGGGTTCATGAAATAAAGGTTCGTCCCGCCCGGGCTCGCACCGGCGCGTAACTGTAACGATGTTCTGGCAGCGGGCCCCAACGGTCCAACGCCGCCAAATGCTCTGGCGACCCATATCCCTTATGGCGAGCAAATCCATATGCAGGATACTGCAAATCGAGCTCCCTCAGTCGGGCATCCCGGGCCGTCTTCGCCAAAATCGATGCCGCCGCAATCGAACGCGACAACACGTCGCCGTGGATCACTCCCCGCTGCGGTATCGCCAAATCCACGCTCGTCGCATCCACTAGAAGATAATCGGCTGGTTGAGACAAATTCTCCACCGCGCGCTTCATCGCCAATCTGGATGCCTGCAGAATGTTGATCGAGTCAATCTCTGCCGCCGAAGCCCACCCGATCGCCCAAGCGACTGACCGCTCTTGCAGCAACAAAGCCAGCGTCACCCGGCTTTCCTCGCTCACCTGCTTCGAATCGGTCACGCCTCGCAGCGGCCGACATGGGTCAAGGATGCAAGCAGCCGCGCAGACCGGACCGAAGAGAGAGCCCCGCCCGGCCTCATCGACGCCAGCGATGGCGCCAAAGCCCTGTTTGCGCAACTCGCGCTCAAAACGGGTAGAGCAGATCGGCGGCAATCAATCCTTCGCCGCAATCAACCTTAATCGCGCTCTTTGAGACGAGCCGCCTTGCCCTTCAACGCACGCAAATAATACAACTTCGCGCGCCGAACAAACCCGGTCCGCACCACATCGAACTTGTCGATCGTCGGCGAGTTCAAAGGGAAAATACGCTCAACGCCGGTACCGAAGCTGATCTTCCGCACGGTGATCGTCGTGCTGATCCCCTTGTTCTTGCGCGCAATTAACGTCCCTTCAAAAACCTGAATGCGCTCTTTTTCGCCTTCGCGGATCTTAACGTGAACTTTGATCGTGTCGCCAATCCGCAGCACCGGCAGGTCTGTCCGCACCTGGGGCTGGGCGATCTTTGTGAGAGCTACATGTTGCATGATGAATTACCTCGGATGTTGAAAACTAAGGAAGCAGATCGGGCCGGTTCTTCTGCGTTTTCTCAAACGCAGCTTGGCGTCGCCATTGCCGGATCGCTTCATGGTTACCGCTCTGCAAAACTTCGGGAATTCTCCATCCACGGAAGTCCGCCGGGCGGGTGTAATGCGGATAATCGAGCAGCGGCTCCGAAAAACTCTCATTCGCTCGAGATGCCTCGTTGCCAAGGACCCCGGGAAGCAGTCGGGCCACCGCGTCAATCACCAAAGCCGCCGCGAGTTCGCCGCCGCTCAAAACAAAATCGCCAATCGAAATCTCTTCGTCCACCAAATGGGAAGCTACGCGCTCGTCAACTCCCTCGTACCTGCCGCAAATCAACAACAGTTCCGACATCTGGCTCAATCGGCGCGCCGTCTGCTGCGTAAACAGCTTTCCTTGGGCCGACATTAGGACAACCTTTCTAGTATCGCTCTTTTTTGGGAAAATTGCTTCAGTGGCTAAAAAGACAGGTTCTGCTTTCAACAGCATCCCCTCGCCTCCGCCGAATGGCCGATCATCCACACTCCGATGGCGATCAAACGTCCACTGCCGCAAATCGTGCATGTGGATCGAAACCACCCCCGCCTCGCTCGCCTTCGCCACCACCCCATGCCGGAACGGACCTTCAAAAAACTCCGGAAAAATCGTCAAAACATGGAACTTCATGGCACAAAAACTTACTTGCGGTTCAAATCGAGCAAACCGTCCGGAACGTTCACCCGGATCTCCCGGTTCGCTGGATCGATCACCGGACAAATCGCCCGCGACAACGGAATCAAGACGCCATTCTCAAGTTCAATCAAGTTCGATCCGGGCATCTCCAGCGCCGCCGAGACCACCCCTAACCGCTCCCCCGAAGTCGCGTCTTTAACCACGCAACCCGGCAGATCCGTCAGGTAGTACTCCCCTTCGGCTAAAGGTGCCCGCTGCGCAAAGGGAATTCGCACCTCGCCGCCACGAAACCGCTCCGCGTCGTTAATGCTATCCACCCCGACGAACTTCAGAATCAACTGGTCCTGATGCAGCCAAGCTTCTTCCACCTGGTGCTGACCCATCTCTTCATCCTTCGCGCCGAATACCCAGACCGTCCCCAACTCCAGATATCGCTCCGGACCCTTCGACAAATCCACGCACAGCAACTCCCCACGGTTTCCCCGCGGTCGGCTCACCTCGGCCAACGTCACCCACTCCGGGTTCTTCCCTTCCACGACCGCTTACTTCTCCTCGACGATTTCGAGGCTCACTCGTCGGTTCGCCTTCATCCCGGCCGCAATCAACAAAGTCCGCATCGAC